>NZ_JBPKBJ010000052.1:0-21535 GCF_051390655.1 Acinetobacter sp. P1(2025) | reverse complement strand
TTGGCAGAAGAAATTATTTAGACCAATGATCAAAAACTTCATTGATGACTTTATTCTCGATAAAAATCATCTGCTACCACAGAGAGTCTATAAATAATAGTGCGTAAGTCCTATCTTATTGATTTTTAAAATTTGCCTGCCGCTTTTCTACAAATGCTTGCATGCCTTCTTTTTGGTCCGCAGTGGCAAAAATAGAATGGAACATGCGTCGTTCAAATCGTAATCCTTCGGTCAAATTGACTTCGAAAGCTCGATTAATGGTTTCTTTCAGCATCATGTTTGCGGTCAGAGAACGTGTCGCGATTTGTTCAGCGGCTTGTAGGGTTTGTTCGAGTAGGTCTTCTTTGTTGAATACACGTGCAACCAAACCACTTAACTCAGCTTCTACTGCACCCATTTGTCGTGCGGTGAGGCACATTTCCATGGCTTTGGCTTTACCAATGGCATGGGTTAAACGTTGTGTTCCACCAATTCCTGGAATTACGCCCAAAGTCACTTCAGGTAAGCCGAACTTGGCATTATCAGCGCAGTAGATAAAGTCACACATCAGTGCCAATTCACAACCACCACCCAAAGCATAGCCACTCACCGCAGCAATCAAAGGTTTACGGCGTTGGGCAATACGATCAGCAAGATGGAAAAAATCATCAAAATAAATATCAGGAAAATTTAGCTGTGCCATTTCCTTAATATCCGCGCCGGCTGCAAAAGCTTTTTCTGAACCTGCCAATACGATACAACCAATCTCACGATCCTTTTCCAGTTGGTCGAGGGCTTGATTCACTTCACTGATCAATTCACTGTTTAGCGCATTTAAAGCTTTAGGACGATTGAGGGTAATTAACCCTACACCATTACGCTTTTCCAATAAAATAGTTTGCCACTGCATCATTCAATCCTTGTTTGAGTTTTATAGACTACGTGCGATCACTAAACGTTGAATATCGCTAGTACCTTCATAAATCTGACAAATTCGTGCATCACGATAAATTCGCTCGATTGGAAAATCTTTCAGATAGCCATAACCACCAAAGACCTGTAAGGCACTTGAACAAACACGCTCTGACATTTCAGAAGCAAATAATTTGGCCATCGATGCTTCATTCAAACAAGGCTGACCCGCTTCTTTGAGACGTGCAGCATAATGAACCAGTTGTCGTGCAGCTTCGATCTCTGTTGCCATACTGGCAAGGCGGAAGGCAATCGCTTGATGCTCGAAAATTGGTTTACCAAATGTCAGACGTTCTTTGGCATAGTGCGTGGCTTCTTCTAAAGCTGCACGCGCCAAACCCACTGCTTGTGCTGCAATCCCGATACGACCACCTTCCAAATTGGCAAGTGCAATTTTCAGACCCTCACCTTCTTTACCCAACATCAAACTTTTATGCACACGTACATCGGTCAAAGCAATCTGACAGGTATCCGAAGCATGTAAACCTAACTTTTCTTCGACACGAATGACCTCATATCCAGGTGTATCACGTGGCACGAGAAAGGCACTAATACCCTTTTTACCTGCGCTTGGATCAGTCACGGCAAAGACGATAATCACCCCTGCATTATGACCGGAAGTAATAAACTGTTTTGCACCATTCAGAATATAATCATCACCATCTTTAACTGCGCGAGTTTTGATGGCTGCAGCATCCGAACCCGTATGGGGTTCAGTTAAAGCAAATGCACCGATCATTTCGCCTTGAGCTAAGGGCTTTAAAAAACGTTCTTTTTGCTCGTCATTACCAAATTTTAAAATGGGTACACAGCCCACCGAATTATGCACGCTCATAATGGTCGAGGTCGCACCATCTGCTGCTGCGACTTCTTCGAGTGCCAATACATAGGCCAAATTTCCCGTACCTGACCCACCCCATTGTTCTGGGACGAGCATCCCCATAAAACCAAGCTGCCCCATCTGCGCCAACGCAGCTTTGGGAAAGGTGCCATCTCGATCCCAATCACTGGCATTCGGTTTAATTTGTTCTTGGGCGAAACTTTTCGCCATATCACGAATTAACAATTGTTCTTCGGTAAATTGCATTGTTATTTCCCTTACCCTGCTTTTGCTTGTTGCTTAGCAATTTCCTGATTACGCAATAAAAAACGTTGGATTTTACCACTTGGCGTCTTCGGCAACTCGGTGACAAACTCCACTAGACGTGGATATGCATGTGCAGAAAGACGTTTTTTCACAAATTGGCTTAATTCTTCTGCCAAAGCAACCGTAGACTGCACGCCTGCCGCTAAAATAACAAAGGCTTTAACCAGTTCGGTACGATCTGGATCAGGCACACCAATCACTGCGGCTTCAATTACCGCATCATGTTCAAGCAAAGCACTTTCAACATCAAATGGACCGATACGATAACCAGATGTGGTGATCACATCATCGCTACGCCCTACAAAACTCATACTGCCATCACTATGTAACTCAGCGGTATCGCCTGTTAAGTAATAATTGCCAACAAAAGGTGATTTACGGCTTTCTTTATAACCACCAAACCACATCATTGGCGACTGGCTGATATCCACCGCTAAAATTCCAGCGGTGTCTGGCGGAAGCTCTTCGCCTTGCTCATTGACCACGGCAACCCGATAACCCGGACTTGGAAAACCTGCCGCACCTGCACGTATTTCATGGCTTAAACCGTGATGGTTACAGACCACCATACCCACTTCAGTTTGTCCGTAATGATCGTAAATCGGCGCATCTAAAACTTGTTTGAACCAGCGAATCACTTCTGGATTCAGTGGCTCACCTGCACTACTGACCACACGAAACTGACCTTTTAACGGCGCCATTTGTGCTGGATCAGCAGCCATCATCATACGATAAGCCGTTGGTGCACCTGCCAAATTGGTAATTTGATAATCCTTGACGATTTGACACAAACTATCCGTACTGAATCCACCCTCGTAGAACAAAGTCGCATGTCCCAAGAATAACGGCCCCGTAATCGCATAATACAAACCATAGGCCCAACCCGGATCAGCAATATTCCAAAAAGCATCATCTTCAGTTAAGCCAATTGCATCTTGCATATAGCGACCAAATGCAATCAAGGCTTTTAGTGGAACTTCGAGCGGTTTGGCAGGTCCAGTGGTCCCTGAGGTAAACATCAATAAGAACGGATCGTGCAAATTGCGCATGACTAATTCACATTGATCAGACTGCTGATTCAACTCCTGCCAAAAATTAAAATCGCTGGCTTTGAGCACTGAACCTTCTGTATCAGCAACGGTTACGATAGCTGGGGATTGTTCAACTTCATCGAGCTTGCTGCGATTGCCCACATCCGTGACGACTAACTTGCTTTGTGCAAGTTGAATACGATGCTCAATCGCTTTCGGCCCAAAAGCCGTAAACAGCGGTTGATATACGGCTCCAATTCGCCATGCGGCTAAAATCGTCACGATCAGTTCAGGCGTTCGTGGTAATAAACCCGAAATACGATCACCTGCCTGTACACCTTGTGATTTTAGAAAATTGGCAAATTGACTGGACCACTGTTTGAATTGCGCAAAAGTATATTGTTCCTTACGCCCATCTTTGCCTTGCCAGTACAAAGCAACTTTTTCACCGTCTACATGTCGGTCACAACACTCAAAGCATGCATTGAGTGCATCCAACGAACCTGACAACATTTGTTGAGCCGTATTTTCAAAATCAAATGCGTTTGCCACATCTTTATAATTCAACATCTCTATTCTCTCAGTCTGGATTTGTAGTTATTTACGACAGAGTTGCATTTATTGGTTTACAAGCCATCCTATGGCTTGATGTTTAAACTTGGTCTGGTAGGTATTGCTGGATAATGCTGGAGAAATCCAAATGTGCATTTCCACGCATACACATCTGCTGATACATCTGCTGTACTATGCCACCTAACAAAATAGGCTGTTTGACCTGACCTGCTGCCTCGACTGCCAGACCTAAATCTTTCAGCATCAGTTGTGTCGCAAAACCATCTTGATAGCCACGTGAAGCAGGTGCATTTTCATTGATATGTGGCCATGGATTACAAATCTCTGAACTCCAGCAACGACCACTTGAGGTGTTCACCACACCCGCCAATGCTTGTGGGTCGATCCCCAATTTGGCACCCAATGCCATGCCCTCTGCCACAGCAGCCATCGAGATTCCAAGAATTAAGTTATTGCAAATCTTGGCAATTTGTCCTGCGCCAACCTCGCCACAATGAATGACATTCTTGCCCATGTGGCTGAGCACAGGTTTGACTTCCTCAAAGGTCTGATCATTGGCACCCACCATAAAAGTGAGAGTACCTGCTTGCGCGCCAATGGTGCCACCCGACACAGGCGCATCACAGATGTGAATATTTTTAGTTTGCGCAAGCTCAGCGATATCTTTGATGGTCTGCGGGTCAATGGTACTGCTATCAATACACAATGCCCCTGCCTTCAAGACTTCCAACACGCCCTCCTCACCGAGGTAAACCTCTTTGACATGCTTAGCTGCTGGTAACATGGTGATCACCACATCTGCTTGTTGGGCTGCTGCTTGTGGACTGTCGCAGACCACACCACCCGCTTCAGCAAAGTACTGATTCGCCACTTCACTGAGATCATAACCATAGACTGTAAGTCCTGCTTTGAGCAGGTTATGGGCCATTCTGCCACCCATATTCCCAAGACCGATAAAGGCGATATTCATCCCTGATTCCCCCTTAACGTAAACTAATGGTGGTATTTACACCGCCAACTTCATGGCTATCTTCAAACCAACGACTGGTAATGGTTTTGGTCTGCGTATAGAACTGTACCGCTTGCTTACCATAAGGGCCTAAATCACCTAGCTTTGAACCACGCGAACCTGTAAAGCTAAAGAATGGCACTGGCACAGGAATTGGAATATTGATCCCCACTTGACCAATATCAATTAAGTTTTGGAAGGTACGTGCTGTCGCACCACTTTGAGTGAAGAGTCCAACACCATTACCAAATGGATTGGCATTGATCAGCTCAATCGCTTCTTCTAAAGTATCAACAGAAATAATTGCTAATACAGGGCCAAAGATTTCTTCTTTATAGATGCGCATGTCTGTGGTCACACCATTAAAAATGGTCGCTCCGACAAAGTTACCTGACTCATAACCTTTAACTTGCACATCACGACCATCAAGTAACAGCTCTGCGCCTTGCTCCACACCACTATTAATCAAATCAATCACACGCGCTTTGGCACGTTGAGAAATGACAGGTCCGATATCTGTATTCGGCTCATGTCCTGCATTAACTTTCAAGGTTTTGGCTTTTTCAACCAACTCTTGAACCCATTGCTTACTTTCACCTACCATCACAGCAACTGAAAGTGCCATGCAACGCTGTCCTGCAGCACCAAAAGCCGCACCGACCAAAGCATTGAGGGTTTGTTCTTTATTAGCATCAGGCATCACTACCACATGGTTTTTTGCACCCATCATCGATTGCACACGTTTGCCATGTTGCCCTGCGAGGTTATACACATGCGTACCCACCGCAGTTGAACCGACAAAGGAAATCGCTTTAATGTGTGGATGTGTACAGAGACGATCGACTACTTCTTTGCCACCATGAACCACATTCAACACACCAGCAGGTACACCTGCTTGAATCGCAAGTTCGACCAACATCATCGTGGTTAATGGGTCTTGTTCAGAGGGTTTGAGTACGAAGGTATTGCCACAAACAATCGCCATCGGGAACATCCACAATGGAATCATGGCTGGGAAATTAAATGGAGTGATGCCCGCACAAACACCCAAAGGCTGTTGCAAAGTATAGGTATCTACACCACGTGCTACACCTTCGATGTACTCGCCCATTTGCAAGGTACCGACAGAACAAGCGTGCTCAACCACTTCTAAGCCACGCTGGATATCACCTTCTGCATCGGCTAAGGTTTTGCCTTGCTCAGCGGTCAGTACTTTCGCGATCTCTTTCATATTGGCACGAATCAAGTCTTGTAGCTTCAGCATAATGCGCATACGTGCTTGAATCGGTGTTTGACGCCAAGTGGCAAAAGCATCTTGTGCAGCTTGAATCGCTGCATCCACTTCCTGCACTGTTGCAAAAGGCACACGACCGATGACTTCCTGTGTCGCAGGATTGACGATATCTTGCCAGTGTTGGGTTTCAGACTCGATCAACTGTCCATTAATGAGTAGCTTAGCTGTGTCCAGCTCGATTTTCTGGATTGTATTCATAACCTCTCCATAGGCCTATTTTTATTGTGTTCAGATGTTCGAAAATAGCGATTCGTCGTATTTTCTTTTTTTAACATTTGTTTGAGACTAGCAAAGAATGCTTTGACCACCAACGCAAATTCATGCACGATTGATGTGCAAATATGCACAGGGATGACAATAACAATGAAAGTGGATTGGGATCATCTACAGTTTTTTCTGGTTTTAGCGAGAACCAAAACCTTGACCAATGCAGCACGCATTATTGGCGTGGAACACAGTACCGTAGCTCGACGGATTCAAGCATTAGAGCAGGCTTTAGGCATGACTCTGTTCAAGCGTGAAGCATCAGGTTATGAACTAACGATGGAAGGATTAGCCCTTGTTCCGCAGGTTGAGCAAATGGAACAGGCCTTTCTTCAGATTGAGAAACCGCATCAACCTTTGCAAGGTCGTGTGCGAATTGGCACACCTGAAGGATTTGGTACCGCATTTCTTGCACGACTATTAGCAGAGTTTTCGATTCACTATCCTCAACTCACCATTGACCTGATTCCTGTGCCGAAGATGATTAAACTCTCGCATCGTGAAGCGGATATTGTGGTGTCTATTGATCGACCAACGTCTGGACCTTATATCATCACGCGACTGTCAGATTACTCATTAAAGATTTATGGCAGTCAAAACTATCTGTCACAACATCCACCAATTCGTGGATTAGAGGATTTAACCCAACACCGTTTTGTTAATTATATTGATGATTTAGTCTATAGCCCTGAGCTATATTGTCTAGAACGCTTACCCTTAAAACTCACTGCAAATTTTCGCAGTAGCAGTATTTTGGCACAGCAAATCGCAGTCAGTGCGGGTGCTGGATTAGCAATTTTGCCGAAATTTTTAGCCCATGATAAACCTGAACTTCAGGATATTTTAGCTGAACAAGTACGTTTTAATCATACTTTCTGGATGCTTACCTTTGTAGATTTACAGCATGAGCCACGGATAAAACTGGTCTGGGATTATTTACGTAAACAGGCAGATAAATATCAGCATTTATTGGTTGATTAATACTTCTCAGCGTAGATATAAAAAGAGCCGATCTAGTTAGACCAGCTCTTTTTACGGGAGAAGCAAATGAATCGATTAAGCCAATTCACGTCCAAGTTTACGCATACGTGGTTTGTATAATACTTGATAGGTCACCGCTAAAATCACCACCCACAACGGACTCACATACAGCGCTTTCAGCGTGTCAGGTTCGAGTGCCAAAATCACCAAAGTGAACAACAAGAATGCGATCACCACATAAGACATGAACACGCCACCTGGCATTTTAAATTTAGATTGTTCATGTAACTCTGGGCGTAATTTGCGATAGCGGATATAGCAAACCATGATCAGGCTCCATACGCTAATGAACAGGATCACACAGAGCGAACTTGCCAAAGTAAAGGCTTCCATGGTGTTCGGGACAAAATACTGAAGCACAGCTCCACCCATGATAAATACACATGAGAAGATCAGACCATTTGCTGGCACTGCACTTTTGGATAAGCGACTAAATGAATTCGGCGCCTGACCATCTTTAGACAGACCAAACAACATACGACTGGTAGAGAAAACACCACTGTTCATCGACGACATCACCGAAGACAACACTACTAAATTCATGATGATCGCTGAGGTCACAATCCCCGCATTCAGGAATAACTCAACGAATGGGCTTTTATCTGCGCGAATTTGATCCCACGGTGTCACAGCCATCACCACCAATAAAGCTAAGACATAGAACAAAATAATACGAATCGGAATCGCATTAATCGCTTTGGGAAGATTCTTATGTGGGTCTTTGGTTTCTGCCGCAGTGGTTCCAATCAGCTCCACACCGACAAAGGCAAAAACAGCAATTTGGAAACCAGCTAAGAAGCCATCAACACCTTTCGGGAACATACCACCATGCGACCAAATATTATTTAGCGAAGCCACTGTGCCATGAGGTGCGGTAAAGTGGCTAAAAATCATATAGCCCCCAACCCCAATCAAACCAATAATCGCCAAGATTTTAATCAGTGCAAACCAGAACTCGACTTCACCAAACAATTTGACCGTAAGTAAATTCAACGCCAAAACGAACAATACGCAGCCCGCACTAATCAGCGCCTGTCCTATTGGAGTAAAGGTCGTTCCATCAGGCAGCCAAAAACCCAGATAATTAATCACGGCGGCTAAGTCCGCAATACCAACCAAGACCCAACCTAACCAATAGGTCCAACCCAAATAATATCCAGCCCACGGTCCAATCAGATCGTGTGCCATATCGACGAAAGATTTGTACTGTAAATTGGCAAGCAACAATTCACCGAGTGCTCGCATCAAAAAGAAGAACATGCCACCAATAATCATGTAAATAAACAAGATTGATGGACCAGCAAGGGAGATGGTTTTTCCTGAACCCATAAACAGTCCAGTCCCAATCGCGCCACCAATAGCAATCAATTGCAAATGGCGATTGGAAAGTTTTCGTTGTAAGTCTTGAGGTGCATCATCACCTGAAGACTGATTATGTATCACCGTCATAAAAAAGTTCCTTTTTACTACTTCCTAAAATGAATCGGTCGCTAATTTATGAGCTTAACCAGCTGTCCTTTATAAATGACCCATTCATTTTGACTGCAAGAAAATACGTATTTGCCTTGCTTTTATCTATGACAAATACGTTACTTTTCTTCTTTTTTAATCTCATTTAAACAAAAATAAAGCGATTCACTTTATTTTTGTGCTGCAATCACTGCAATTTCAATTAACCAATTTGGATTGACCAAATCAGCTTGAATCGTAGCGCGTGATGGCGCCACACAGTCTTTTAACCAATCAACATAGATCGCATTGACCTTAGGAAAATCCGCTAGGTCTTTGAGAAAAAGTTGAACCGAAAGTAAACGTGATTTATCGCTATTTGCGGAGGCTAACAATTGCTCGATCGTTGCCAATACATCACGCGTTTGTCCTTCGATATCTAAATCAGGATTTTTAGGCACTTGTCCTGATAGATACACCACCTGATTAAAAACCGTGACTGCACTCATCACTTCGGTGCTATTGATTTTCTGGATATCTGAATGTGACATGATGACTTCCTTAGTCTTGAGTGATAAATGGAACTCGTGCAGTTACGCCACACATAAGTTCATAGCCAACTGTGCCTGAGGCTGCTGCAACATCATCAATAGAGAGTATTTGTCCTGTTTTTGATGTTCCCCAAAGCACAACTTCACTGCCAATTTCAGCATTCGGAACTGGCGTTAGATAGACTGCCAACATATCCATACTGACTCGCCCAATGGTTCGGGTACGGATTCCATTGACTAACACGGGCGTGCCTGTAGGAGAGGTACGCTGATAACCATCTGCATAACCACACGCGACAATACCAATCGTCATCGCATGTGCAGCTACGAAACTTGAACCATAACCTACACTTTCATTAGCATTTAGCTGTTGGATCGCGATCAATTCACTGCGCAAACTCATGGTCGGCGCAAGTCCCCAATCTTGGATACTATGCTTCGGATAATCGGGAGAGCTACCATACAGCATGATGCCGCCACGGACATAATCGGAGTGTACTTGCGAGGGATATCTGAGAATGGCAGCACTATTACTCACCGATCTTTCGCCAGGTAAGTCCTGAATGGTGCTTTCAAATTCTGCGAGTTGATATTCAACCCCAGCTTGACCAAAACGTTCGCCATCAGCATCAGAGAAATGCGTCATATGGGTGATGTTGGAAACATTATTGAGGCGTTGCAGATGTTGCCAGATTTTTCGGTATTGTTGAGGCTTGAAACCTAGACGGTTCATGCCACTGTTCATTTTTAAGAAAATATCAAACTGGGCTGGATAGATATGCTGCTGTATCCATTCGACTTGATGCTCGCTATGTACCGTGAAACTCAACTGATATTCAGCACAGTCAAATAAATCCTGTGGCGAAAAAATTCCTTCCAGCAATAGGATTGGACCTGTCCAACCTAATGCACGCAAACGTTTCGCTTCATCTATATCAAGTAAAGCGAAGCCGTCCGCAGTTTTTAAAGCATCGTAAACTCGTTCGATTCCATGTCCATAGGCATTGGCTTTGACCACTGCAAACACCTTGCTGTCTGGAACAGAAGTTCTCACGACCTCAAGATTTTGGCGCAAAGCCTGAGTATGGATGACCGCAGTAATTGGGCGAGGCATAATCAACTTCCTTGTATAATCAAATTATGCCGCGTGTGAATAACGCTGGATCGATAAGCCATCCGTACTAATCTCGGTACGATGATTCATCACTAAATCACTAATCAATTTGCCTGAACCACATGCCATGGTCCAACCTAAAGTGCCATGCCCCGTATTTAAGAATAGGTTCTTATATTTGGTTGCACCAATAATCGGTGTGCTGTCTGGTGTCATTGGACGTAGACCTGTCCAGAATGATGCTTGTTGTAAGTCACCACCTGGGAATAAGTCTTGGGTAACCATTTCCAAAGTTGCACGACGATCATCATTCAAGCCCAAGTTAAAGCCACTTAATTCCGCCATACCACCCACACGGATACGTTGGTCGAAACGTGTAATCGCGACTTTATATGTCTCATCTAAAACCGTTGATTGCGGAGCAAATTTTGGTTCAACAATTGGAATCGTCAATGAATAACCTTTCACTGGATAAACTGGCAGATTCAATTGCAATGGTTTTAAGAAATCGCGTGAATAACTACCAAAGGCAAGTACGAAACGATCAGCCGTTAAAATCGCACCATTGACCATCACGCCTTTGATTTCATCACCTTCTACGATCAGTTGCTCAACATTTTGATCGAATTTAAATTCGACACCTAAGTCCTGCGCTACTTTCGCCAAGGCATTGGTGAATAAATAACAATCACCCGTTTCATCATTCGGCAAATGTAAACCACCGACTAATTTATCGGTGTGTGCCAATGCTGGTTCTACACTGCCCAGTTCTTGAGCATTGAGTAAATTAAAATCAACACCACATTCTTTCAGTACTTGAATGTCACGTTGCACTGCTTCAAGCTGCGCTTCATTACGAAATACCTGTAAGGTACCTTTGGAACGATTTTCGTAATGAATACCTGTTTCACTTCTGAGTTGACCCAAACAATCACGACTATATTCCGCCACACGCATCATGCGTTCTTTGTTGACCGCATAACTTTGAGGATTACAGTTTTTCAGCATCTGTGCCATCCACTGAAGCTGCCACATGCTGCCATCTATATTAATGGCAAGTGGTGCATGATGTTGGAACATCCATTTTACTGCTTTGAATGGAATCCCTGGTGCAGCCCAAGGTGTTGAATATCCTGGCGAGATTTGCCCAGCATTACCAAAACTGGTTTCTTTTGCTGGACCAGACTGACGATCAAGTACAGTCACTTGGGCACCTTGTTGCGCAAGATAGTAAGCACTTGCTACACCAATAACACCACTTCCTAAAACGATGACGCGCATAATAGGTCCCTCTCGCCCACTAGTTTATTTAACTAGTATATTTTTGCTTCAATAGTTTTTTTGACTGTTTTATGGCTATAATCTAGGTAATTTAATGTTTTTATCGCGGAAAAATTAAAATAAAAGGGAATAATCTATGCGTAAATTAGACCGTATTGATCGCCTGATTTTAGACATTCTGCAACGTGAAGGGCGTATCGCGATTAGTGAGTTAGCTTCACGTGTGAACTTATCTACCACGCCTTGCTCAGAACGCGTCAAACGATTGGAACGTGAAGGTATTATTATGGGCTACTACGCTCGACTTAATCCTGCGCATGTTGATCGTAGCCTGTTGGTGTTTTTGGAAATCAAACTGTCAGCAAAATCAGGTGATGTCTTTGATCAAGTAGCTCGAGATTTAGTCGATATTCCTGAGGTCTTGGAATGTCATCTAATATCAGGTGAGTTTGATTATTTAGTCAAAGCTCGACTCAAAGAAATGAGTGCTTATCGACGTTTATTGGGTGATTTACTGAAAAAACTGCCTGCTTCGGCATCATCCCATAGTTATGTGGTGATGGAAGAAGTCAAAGAAAGTCTTTACTTAGATGTGAGTAAATAAAATTAGATGTCGTAGGATGCACCATTAAAAATATTTCAGCCTGCAAACACAGGCTGAATATGTATCATTATTCGTCTTCATCATCATAGATATAGCTCATACAACCCCATCCGTCGTATTCACCATCAAACTCTTGTGCAATCCGCGTCATCCACTCTTCTAAATCTGCAATATCTTCATATTCCAACATCATATTGACGTGAATATTTAACACCCACAAATCCGATCCATCTGAATGCAATTCTTCTTGATACAGTGAAATTTTTTGCTCTTGATGCAACAGATGCAATGCACACTTTTCTGCTTGTTCTTGCTTTTCAAATACAATTGAAAATTCGACTTCATGCGGTTCACTGAGGTCATTGCCATCTTCAACCATTTGCCAAAGCACATTACCATTGTCATTATCAGGAAATTGCTCGTAATCACGTGTCATTTGAATATCCTTTGTTGTCGTTTCAGTTTAATTATTTGGCTATAGATTAACCTATTTTTATGTCAGTTTTTAGACGCATGAAGATCATTATTGTAGTGAAAGCATAAATGATCTTCATGTCGATCTTCGATAGCTAAACTGTCAACTCGATGGATAGAACAACTTGATCGATACAACGGATTCCATTTTCATAAATCGGCTCAGGATAGTGTTTAAACACATCTCGCTCATGTATGACATACGAAAACCACACTTCTGATATAGAGCCAACTGATCAAAACTTGAGTTGCCTGTTTTAATCAAAACAGTGCTGACCGAAGATTGCTATGCATTTTCTATCGCATGTTTAATCAATGATTTGGCTAGACCAAAACCTCGATGCTCTTTGGTGACGGCTAAATTGATAATCTCCGCTTCATCCCCGCGTTGTAATAAACATAATTCTGCAATTACATCCCGACGATCATTGGAAATCACAAAGATTTTTACTTCTGATAGATAAGTTAAAACATGCTGCCAATCTGGATCGGCTTCAAGTAGTAATTTTTTTAATTGCGCTTGAGTCAAAGTTGGAAAACCAGCCCACTTTAACTCGTTGATACACGAATACATAGTTAAGAACATTATTCCTTGTTTTATTTTTTTCGCAAGAGTAGATAACTAAACTTCTGTTCATTTCCCGCTGGGGTGATATGAACTTCTTTCCCCTCTTCCACCACATCAAATGCAGATTGTCCAAAGAAATGTATCAGCTCTTGTGTGCTGTAGCGTTGCACAGGCAAACCACTACACTTCAATGCTCCATCTTCTGCAAAGGTTGAGATCACTAGATAACCACCTGATTTCAGCGCAGCAGTTACTTTTTGCAAATAACGCTGCTGATCGTTGTGCTCTGTCAAAAAATGAAAAACTGCCCGATCATGCCAAAGATCAAATTGGTGATCTGCAAACTCAACCTCGACTATATTCGCAATAAGCCATGTCACTTTGTTGGCAAGTTCTCCCAAGCGTACCTGACTTTTTTGTAACGCAGCCTCTGCCAAATCTAAAACTGTGATGTGTTTAAAGCCTTGTTCTAAAAGCTGATCAACTAAAACTGAGGCGCCACCCCCAACGTCTATGATTTCTGCCTCAGGGTTGAGTTGCGCTTTTTGGATCAATCGCAAGGAGGTCGAAGCCTGAGCTTGGAACCAACTGACTTCTTTAGGATCTTTGGTGGAATAGATGGTTTGCCAATGCTGGGTTAATGGTTGACTCATCGGGCATCTCACAAAACATTATATTTTTTTATAATCTATTATAAATCCATCCACATGCCTAGCTTAGCTACACTTATTTCACCTTAGCTTACATTTTAAAATGGAATCACCGATTTAATTTCAACGAGATGTTGTTGTAAAGGATGCTGAAAAGACAAGAATGCAGCATGTAATGCCATACGTTTTAAATGAAATTTGGCAGGCTCAGGATGATAAAGTTTATCGCCCATGATTGGATGTCCAATATGCATCATGTGCACACGAAGTTGGTGTGAGCGACCTGTAACGGGTTCTAGTCGCACACGACTTTGATCAGTTTCAACATCGTAATCCATCAATTGAAACAGTGTCTTGGCTTGCTTACCCAACTCGAAATGTACGATTTGACGTGGACGATTTTCCCAATCTGTAATCAATGGAACATCGACACTGCCTTCAGCCTGAATTGCACCTTGTACCAAGGCCTCATAATATTTTTTAACGGTACGCGCTTGAAACATTTTACTCACGGCGACCTCTGCATCACGATGCTTAGCAAACATCAGTAAACCTGAAGTGGCCATATCTAAACGGTGCGTTACTTTAGCCGTTGGATGGAGATCCAATACACGCAAATACGCGCTGTCATGATGTTCTGGTAATCGCCCCATCACGGACAATAAGCCCGCAGGTTTATTGACCACGACCAAATCCTCATCTTCGTACATGATCTCAAGAGGTTCTTGGGGAGGTTGGTAAATAAAATGATCGTTTAAAGGCATAGGAAGCAAACAGATTGAATCAAGCGAGCAGATTATAACGACAACGGATAGAAAATCGACCCATTAAAAAAATCACAACCAGCGGATCGCTATTTTTTATCCTTGGTTTATCTAAAATAAAACCCTGAATAAAATGTCTTTATTCAGGGTTTATTCGATTGTGTTCAGGAAAATTAAAAGTTAAGACGCTGTCTTCATCGATTTATTTAAGCTGTCACGATAAAGTGCTTCTAACTCCTCAACCTCACCATTCATAAACGCGATGAGATATTCTTTGGCACGGTTCAGTGTCAGGTGATTAAAGGAAATCGTATCTTTGGCTTTGCGGGTGACCAATCCAAATACATCCTTTCTCGAAATCAGAACAGGAATATCACTATCCAATTTAAATTCAAGTTGCTGGGATTGAGCATAGGCATCCAAAATGATACGGACACTTTGTCCTGTATATTCATTCGTTACGATAAAACTGGTGCTTGTACCATCCAGTTGTAACTGACGGACCATTTGTTGTCGCCATCCCATTTCATCAAACTTACGAATGATCGTCTCTGCGTCAAACATACCCAAATGAGCAGCATCATTTCTGTTGGTTTGATGGGGATAACGTATTTTCAGATCGAACTCGTTCATTATTTTTCTGACCTATTCCAGTATGATCATATTTTGATTTTTCGCTTTTAATGGCATTATATCACTTTGTTTTTTAATATAAAAATATCAACTTCTATTCATATTTTTTGAATTTAAAGATGTGTTTCACATTCGAATTTGCTTTTATTGATCTAGTATTTATTATTTTTAATGTTTTCGTCATATTCTGTTTAGATTAATTTTTTAGGGTATCAAGGGAAAACATGTTGTTTACTTCAACACCTATGACTTTGTAAGCCATAACCTTTGCCTATAAACTTTTGATCTATAGCGTCCTAAGCCGAATCGAGACCTTTTGGGTTCGTACACACTTGCTTTATAAGCCTCGGTGCATGCTACTCTTTTCGATCCCTTTCACACCCTTGAGACATAGTTTAGGCAGATCGGGATGGGATTGTTTTCCTAAAAAATGGTATTTTTCGCCACAAATGAAATAGTTTTGCATACCAGATTCTAAAATCAGAATTATTTCCCATTCCAATAAATAATAACTAATTTAAATTCCGATATATTCAAATTTACATGTTTATTTTTTCATGAGCTTATAAAGTTTAAGCCCAAATCACCATAATCGCAGCCACGATCACCAACCACAAACCCAAATGATCAGTTCTTGCCAATTTTTCCTTAAAGAAAAATGCAGAGATCAATAAACTAAATAAAATCTCGACCTGACCCAGTGTTTTCACGATTGCCACGGTTTGCATACTCATCGCACTAAACCAACCCAATGAAGCAAGAAAACTACAGACACTCACTTTGAAAGTCAGTCCAAGACGTTGCCACATTTTGTATAAAGTCTGACGACTGAAAATACCAAGATATAGCAACAATATAATGCACTGAAAACTAATCAAGCTACACAGCACCCATGCGGCACGATGTAGAAATGGCAACATGCTCAACTCTAAACTTGCTTCACGCACCAACAATGAGGTGATGGCAAAACACAAACCACTGCCTAAACCGATCATCAATGTTTTCATTGAAAGTTCAGTATGTTGTCTGCCTTTACTCAGTAAAAATACCGCGACTGCACCAATCGAAACACCCACCCAGCCCCATGCTGTTAAATGCTCTTGTAAAAACAGTACACCGACCAATGCCGCTAAAATAGCTTCACTTTTGGCGAGTCCGACCCCGATTGCATAATTCTTTTGTTGAAATAATTTGACCATTAAAGCCGTTGCATAGATTTGGCTAATCCCTGCGATCACCACATAAAACCAAAATTTATTAGAAAAACTAACTTCAACACTGACAGGCTGCTGAGCATAAAGAATGACGATATAACTAAAAGCAAAAATCGGTGCAAATAGAAAGCGTGCCAATGTCGTGCCATAAACATCGACTGTGGTGCTGAGTTGTTTTTGAAATGCATTGCGCCACGCCTGCATAAAAGCAGCCATCAAGGTAAATAAAATCCAAGTAAACGCCATCATCAACCATGCACACTCAAAATGTGGGTGTAATTTACTCGCTTGAAGATGATTTTTCGAGCTTTGATTGAGAAAAATACTGTCTTTGCAACTCAGAAGCGATGGGTAAGATCACCCTGCCATCGCTGTATGTTGAATGAGAAGCTAGCTTTAGTTTACTTCAACTGTTTTTGTCAAGGAAACTTTTTTAGGCGATGTCTCACACGATACATCAGTCCGCCATGAAGATTGCCGACATGCCATGCTAATTTTGAAGTCAGCGTCATGTCAGGAATCCAATAACTAGATGCTAAAGGCTCGACAGGTTTAGGGTCAGCCATTTCTATTTCTGCGGCGATATAGCCCTCACCATCGGCTAAACTCATACGCGCTAAGACATTTCCAGCCGCATCACAAATTTGCGTTTCGCCCACCATTTCAGTTAACCATTTGACATAAGGTAACAACGGCATATCACTCAAGATTTCGCCGACATGAGCGGCATGCACTACGGGAATACCTGTTAAGCGTGCCATTTGCGCAGGTAGTGCTTCACGTTGTTGTTTATAAATTTCATGTTCACGACGCATCCAAGTACCCAACAATCCATACCAATTGATCGGCATCGAATACCAACACATTGAACCTAAAATCAACTGTGCATGTTGTTCTCGAACACGCTTGGCGGTACGGAACCTTGCCCACTCCCAACCTGAGAGCAATGCAACCTTACAGTTCAAGCTACTTGAATCCACAACTCCATTATCCGAACCACCGCGATAAAAATTTTGCTCCCATGCAGTTGGAATATCTTTGTCATGCAGATGATAATCGCCATTCCGCTCCACCATGACATAAGTACCATAGGTATGCCCGTCACGAATTGCCACGAAGCCCCCTGTGATCACCACATTCAATTGCTTGGCTAAGCGAATTAGAAGCTGTAAGGGCTGACCCTGTAATGGTTGTGGCGTCAGCAAAGCTTGTGGTGAATAGACATTTGGAGAAGTCATCGACTCAGGAAGTACGATCACATCAGGCGTATGCTCTTGATATGCCGCTAAAATCAATTGTTCGAGTTTTTTTAAATTTGCTTCAATCTGTCCTAACTGCAATGCAGGTTGAATGGCGACGATTTTCATATCTATCATTCTTCTGAGTGTTCATGAAAATCTTAGCATCGAATCTTAGAAATACTTTGACCGAACTCTTTCAATGCTTAGTTTATTTTTCGTTAGCGTCATCGCTGATAAAAATCGTATTGGCTTTCAACATCGACGGCGCAAAATCCACCATACGACGTAAAGTTCGGGTGAAATGGGCTTGATCTGAAAAGCCTGATTCAACTGCTATCTCAATCAAAGTTTTGCCCTGCATCCACAGCTTGATGGCATAGCGGATACGCAACCACAAGATATATTGCCGCATGGATAGTCCGAGTTGCAGACTAAACAGATGCATCAAGCGTGACTCTGATAGTCCAACCTGTAGCGCAACATCTGCGATAGTTGGAATTTGATTGGGTACACAGCGTTTGATGTATTCACATGCCAGTTGAATTCGTTGATCCCATGGTAAAGCCAATAATGGCTGAGGATTGAGTACCAATAACACATCCATCAGCAATTGCTTTACTTGTTCTAAGCAGAGTTGAGCAGTCGTCAATTGCTGAAACTGTTTTTGAAAAGATTGAAGTCGATCAGCAGATAATGAATTAAATGTCTGTCCATTCAATAAAGGATGCAGATAAGCATAAAGAACATAATCGGGATCAATCAAAATCGCAATATAAGGTTGATTCTGTGAATCGGTACTGTGACTAATATTGGGTGCCATCACTACAACTTCATGATAGTTCGCAGGCTGATCTTCAACGACCAATGTGAAAGCAGTGCCCAAACCGATTTGTAATAGTGCTGGAAAATGCGCGTGTGCTTTATTCAAATGATCTTGAGTCACATACACAATCACGCCATCCCACGCATAGACCAAGCTTTTATGCGGTGTGATCGAGTCTAACTCCATGTGTTGAGATAGCATATTCGTTCAAGACCATTTCGGTTGGAGTGTTCAAAATGAAGACGACTTTAAACGAAAGGAATAGTCGTATGTCTCACAATACTCAAGAACTGATGAAAAACAATACTGTGCAGATGGAAGCCAGTGAAGTTCGTTATAAAACCCTTGCTGAATTTTATCCTTTTTATCTTTCGCAACATGAAAATGCGACTTGCCGTCGTCTGCATTTCGTGGGGACAAGCTGTGTGATTGGTATCGCTGCTGCATCTGTTGCAACTGGAAATGCCAAATTACTTTGGGCTTTGCCTGTAGTGGGATATGGCTTTGCGTGGGTAGGTCATTTCTTTTATGAGCATAATAAACCTGCAACCTTTAAGCAGCCATTCTTTAGTCTCGCCTGCGATTTTATTATGTATAAAGATATCTTATTAAAACGTGTGAAGTGGTAATACATATAGGAAACTTAGGTTATAAAATTAGGTCTAAGTTTCCTGATTGTACTGAATTTAAAAACTCACGATGTTGAATGACTGATCTTTTCTTGTTTTTTTTGGCTCACCCAACGTGCAACCACAATCACGAGAATAATCACAAATACCGTAATCACAACAGGCATCACAAATGCCAAGATCGACAAGACAATTGAGCCAATCAACTCACCCGTTGCCACTACAAAATTCCCCAGTCCACCAGTGGTTGCAGTTGAAACGCCACGTGCAGCTACCGTGCTCATTTGCACCACACCTGCTGTTCCGCCACCCACGATCAGCGCGGCTGCCCACGTCGCAAACTGTGACATTTCTCCACTACTGACTGCCATCGTACTGAGTGTGCCTGCCACTACAGCAGCAGGCGTAGCGATGGTATCCAAGAGATTATCGACCCACGGCACATAGTAAGCTGCGATTTCACAGATGGTTGCAAATCCAAGTGCAGCGCATACGGCAGGGATCGCTAACCATTCAAAACCTTTTGCAGGTTCATACCAGCCCATCAGGGTTGCGATGCTCATCACCAATAAAGGAACAAAGACACGAAAACCAAAGGCTGCGCTTAATCCTACGCCGATACAAAGTCCTAAAATTGTTTCCATCTGGGCTTTCCTTATTTTTGTCAGATATAGCTATCTTGTTATTTCATATTTTACAGTAACAAAAAAGCCCTATCGAGTGACAGGGCTTTCATCAAAACAGTGGGTAACTGTTTGGTGTTTGCGGCTTAGGCATTCTTACTGTTGAATTGATTGCCAAGGCATTTGGTACACGGAGGTAAACGATCAGTACCAATTTCTAAATAAGTGCGATGTCCGCATTGGACACAAAAATAGAAGCCAGTTCCAGGTCTTTCGCCAGCAGTAACCATCTTTGTTCTCCATAGATTTTAGAAATGGTTCATATACTATAGCGTGATAGTTTTGATTATTTATTGACCTTTCTGACGAGTGATGATGGCATTCCAGCCAAAAAATACAAAATATTACATGCTTCTTTACCTTAATTTTTCTTATATTGTAAGATTAAGAATTGAAAAAATTTCATCAAAACTCTTAGCTTTACTCAATTGTTTAATGCCGTCCTCACTTGATAATCTTTTGAAACGTTTTTCATTTAATTTTTTATAATTCTGCTGTGATTTTTGGCGCGATTTCCAAAATTTCTTTGCCATTTTATAATTAAAAAATGGTGGTGGTGGAAAATTAGGAGTTTGATCAAGAGCACCAGAAAATAATACTCCGGCATTATTTTTCCCTTCATTTTTCAATTCAACGTGACATGTGAATTTTGTTATCACCCTACCAGATCTCTCTTTTAAAATCTCAAGACTTTCTTTTTGATTAGAATAAACACAAGACTCTGCATTTAAAAATTGCAAATAATTAAAATATTTTACCATTTCAACATCAGCATCTAAGGTTTTATTTTTATTAATTAACCTATCAATCAAAGGGTCAAAATTGTAGACTTCTCTTTCAAACAATAAAACTAATAATTTATTGCTCACTGGATAAGCTACAATTAATCCTTTCGAAAGAGTTCCTGTAATACCCTTCTCTTTAAAATTAACCATGAAAGGATTTAAATATACAACTGGTGCATCTGAAAAAACAAAATCTAATTCAGATTTATTATTTAATATCAAATAATCTAAATCACTAAGTTGCCAACTTGCATTTTTCAACATACTTAATTGCCTTAAGTGCCATTGCTTTTCATTCACCTCAAAACTTTTTAAATCATTCTGCTGTAACCATTTTTTTGCATCTCCTTCATTACCAACATTATCATGAAAATCAGTGAAAGCTTCGACTGTTTGCCATGTGCTTCTCATAAGTTGTCGACTTTTAGCAGTTCTTGAATGCTGAAATAAAATACATTCTATAATTTCTTTTTTTTGCTGTTTATCTATTATTTTTTCATCTAGAAATTTATTTAAAGCTATTCTATTTGAGTTCTCAATTATACAAATTTTATTCTCGACCTCAGAATCACCATAAAAATATGGCAAAGAAGACTGATCGGAAATTGAACACTTATTAATAATCCTTTTATCATTCACTAACAATAATCTCTGTACACGACAAATTTCATAGGGTCCTTGTCCTATCAGGCTTTTTCTTTCTTAAAATTGCGAGCACTTTCTTAAATTCTTCTTTTTTTCCAAAACCAATCAAACGTAGAA
>NZ_JBPKBJ010000051.1:0-22404 GCF_051390655.1 Acinetobacter sp. P1(2025) | reverse complement strand
TACCGATGGCGCGTACGACACGAAGTGCTGCAGAAAAGTGATTTCAGATCGTCAAGCACATGCAGTAATTCCACCCAGAAAGAATGCCAAGCCCTGGAAAGATTCTAAAATAAGTTCAATAGAACGAAATGAGTTACTTCAAACGGTTAAACATTTAGGCAGAACCCTATGGAAAAAATGGTCGGGTTATCACCGTCGTAGTTTGGTGGAAACCAAGATGCATTGCATCAAATTATTAGGAGATAAGCTGACGGCAAGACATTTTCAAAGTCAGGTCAATGAAATTCATGCGCGTGTGGCAGTTCTGAATAGATTTACGGAATTAGGTAGACCTCACACCCAAGTTGTCACTTAAATTTGAATGGATTGGGGAAAACTCAGCTTTTGAATGTTTATGCAACAAAGCCTCTTGAATGATGTGATCTAAAAGTTTTAAAAGTTCAGCAAGATTGTGCAAGTTGTCGGTAGCAGGATTAATTCCAATGACTGCATCACCGTTACCATACATCAATCCATCCAAAATACTTGCAGATATTCCTAACAGATCATCAGTGGGATGATTAGGTTGCAAACGTGTTGATAGATGTCCTTTCAGACCAATCGTATTTCTAAATTGAGTAATCACCTCACATTTACTTGCAACATAAATAAGGTCTTGATTACGCATGATCTTGCTCACTGCTGCAACCATTTCAGGGGTCAAACCTGAAGATAATTTTCTTAATGTTTCTGTTGTGGCTTGTTCACTTAAGAGCCAGTTGCGAAAATCACCTACGGTGTAATGAGAAATAGGCGAAAATGCTTCCAGATTGTGTTCATCAATAATCAAACGGGTGATTTCATCTGCTTCGTAATCAACTACAGCCTCATTTAGAAATACTTTTAAAGGCAACTCGGCTAGAGCCATTTGTGCCGCAACACGTTCAGTAGCATCTTCTGCAGCAATGCCTGCCAATTCATCTCCTGAACGTTGTGGTGTCGCTTTAGCCATCAATGTCTTGAGATCATGAAAATGATATTGATGATTATTGATCATCATTCGGTAGCTCATATTTTTATCCTTCTTCTTTTAGTCTTTGTTCGGCTGATTTTATATTTGCAAATTCTTCTTCTGGTGTGCCTTTAATAAGATGATAACGGCTATAAAGTAAAAAGTATGCGATAAAAACGGCATAAATTGTTGCTGCAATAAACCAAACCTCTGGATTTACGACAAAGCCAGCAATGACTGCAGCAATTGCTAAAATGAGTGCTACAGAAGAGGTGAGAATGCCACCCGGTGTTTTGTATGGGCGAGGCATATCAGGTTTTGAAAATCGCAATTTGATATGTGAAAGTAGAATCAGTACATAAGAAATGGTTGCACCAAATACAGCGATTAAAATCAGTGCATCACCTTGTTTGGTCAATGACAGGAAAAAACCGATGATACCTGGGATAATAATTGCCAAATAAGGCGCTTTGTTTTTATTGGTCAATGATAAGGATGTAGGAAGATAACCAGCGCGTGATAATGCAAAAATTTGGCGAGAATAAGCATAAATAATGGAAAAGAAGCTTGCAATCAGTCCAGCTAAACCAACGAAATTAACAAAAGTTGCTAACCAAGAATCCTTACCATACACAGTAATGAGTGCATCAACTAAAGGGGCTCCAGAATTTTTTAATGTATCTGCACCTGCGGCACCAACACCTAAGATCAAAATAAGTAATGCGAAAGTCGTCAGGATCAACATTGCACCAATTAATCCACGAGGGAGAGATTTCTGAGGTTCTTTTGCTTCCTCAGCTGCTAGAGGGACACCTTCAACGGCGAGAAAAAACCAGATGGCAAAAGGTACTGCTGCCCATATGCCTATATAGCCATTCGGTAAGAAGGCGTTTGCACCTGCTGCTGAAGTTGTAGATATATTAAAAAGATTAGAAAATTGGAAATGTGGCAGCATTGCTGCAATAAAAACAATCAATGCTAGAACTGCAATCGAAGTGATTGCAAAAATAATGCTTAGCGCTTCACCAGCACCTTTTAAATGAATCCCCATAAAAATGAGATAACAGGCTAGATAAATCATCCACCCATTGATACCAAATAATGATTCACAATAAGCGCCAATAAACACAGCAATTGCAGCAGGAGCGATTGCATATTCAATCAATATCGCTGTGCCTGTCAGGTATCCGCCGAAAGGTCCAAATGCTAAACGTGCAAAACTATATCCGCCACCTGCAGTTGGCATCATAGTCGACATTTCTGACATTGATAGGCATAAGCACAAATACATAATCGCAACTAAAATGGTGGCAATAAACATTCCGCCCCAACCACCTTGAGCGAGTCCAAAATTCCAACCAGCGAAATCCCCTGAAATGACATAAGCTACACCGAGTCCAATCAATAATATCCAACCAACAGATCCTTGTTTAAGTTGGCGTTGTGAAAAGTATTCATCTGAGCTAATAGACGTATCATTTGCAGTAAATGAGGGAGATTTTGAGTGATTCATAAAACACTCCAATAAGATTTATTCATCTTATGAGGTGCAAAACTGATGCCTAAAATGTCGTTAAATGGGTTAGAAGAGTGTTTTTTATTCCATTTGGTAAAATATTTGGGTTTTTTATAAATTTATGACTATTTTTTATGCACTGAATTTATTTGTTTTTAGCGCTGATGGCTTGGCTTTTTTTAGAAAATGCCAAAATTTGGTGCATTTTTAAATTGAAGCTGACCAAATCAGAACTAGTTCATAACTGCTCTGATTCAATCAGCCAAATATAAATATGATTATTGAATCTTTTGTTCTAACCATTGGAACAATTGTTGGTAAACGTTTTCACGAACAGGTGGTGCCGACAGAACAAGATCATGTAAACCATTATGAATTGCTAAAGTTTGTACATCACCTTTCATTTTCTTAGCATTGTGAATCATATCTTTCACATCAAGAATCACATCGCTTTGCTGCGCATCTATACCCCATTTTTTAGGATATTTAGATTGATGGGAATGCATGATCAGCGCTGGAATTTTCAAACTTACACCACGATGAATTTCTTTTTGCGCTTCATGAATCGCGTGAACGAAACACAAATGTACAAATGGCATAGATTTAGGTTTCCAATCTAAATTGAAATCCCACTCACCATAAAAGTCTTTATGCAAACTTGGGGTATACCAAGGGTTTAGTCCACTTGGAAATTTGGCATTAGGTAAATGTTTACCTGCTTCGCTTAATAGAGGAATACCGACTTTTTTCTCAATCACACTTTTATAAAAGTCATAAAATGGGCTATTTGCCCATAATGCTTTAATTAAACGATGATCAGGATAATGCGCAGCATATAAGGTTGAGATGAGTCCACCCGTTGAATGTCCTGCCAATAGAACTTGATTATGATTTTCTTTAGCGATGATCTCGAGTGCTTTACTGATTTCAGCATCATATTCTCTTAAATCAAGTACATAATACAATTTCTGATGCGGAAGCTTTGAACGACCATATTTTCTTAGGTCGAGCGCATAAAAGTCATAACCATGTTGATTAAATTTTTCAGCCATTTCAGTTTGAAAAAAATAATCAGCAAAACCATGAATATACAAAACAGCTTTTTTTGTTGGGTTGTGGGTTTTTTTTCGAATTAATGTTGCCACGACTTTGCCATCGTAATCATCAGCAAAATTTAAAGTCAGTTGCTGATAATCCTCACCTAATATATCTGTTTGATATGTATGAAGGTTTGAAGTATTCATTGTTATAGATCGAGTCAAAATTCATTAGCAAACACATTAAATGAAAACCATATGTTGTCAATCCAAATCTGCGACATTGGCAGTTCTCTAAACGGCTAGATTTTTATTTTTATCAAAAAATCGTTAAGCTATGTGCTGTTGTTTTTGACTGACGAAATTATGAAACAAGAAACTGCACTGAATATACTCAAAGCTGGGGAAAATGTTTTCCTAACAGGTTCAGCTGGTGCAGGTAAAACCTATACGCTCAATCAATACATCATGTATCTCAAGGCGCGTAAAGTTCCAGTAGCGATCACTGCATCCACTGGAATTGCCGCGACGCATATGAATGGTATGACTATTCATACTTGGGCAGGGATTGGAATTAAAGATAGCTTGAGTGATGATGATCTTAAGCGTATGAAAGAGCGTAAGTATTTAAAAGAACATTTAGAAAATGCTCAGGTTCTTATCATAGATGAAATTTCAATGCTGCACGCTAAGCAGCTAAATCTTGTTAATCAAGTCTTAAAATATTTTAAAGAAAGCGATGAGGCTTTTGGTGGCATACAAGTGATTGTTGCGGGAGATTTTTTCCAGTTACCACCCGTAGGTCGAAACGGTGAAGCCAACCGTGATAAATTTTGCTTTATGTCTGATGCATGGGTTGAAGCTAAATTTCGAGTTTGCTATTTAACCGAACAACATCGTCAAGACGATGAAATTCTTAACCAAATTTTAAACGCTATTCGTGCTCAAAGTATTCAAAATCACCATATCTCAGCATTGCAGAAGTCCAAGCATCACGATATAGGTGAGACGTTTACACGTCTTTATACACACAATATGGATGTTGATAACATTAATTATCAGCATTTGAATGAAATTGATAACGAGAGCCATCAATTCAATGCGGTTGTTGATGGGAATGAAAAACTGATTGAAACCTTGAAATCATCTGTTCGCGCTCCAGAAGAACTTACCTTGAAAAAGCATGCCAAAGTTATGTTTGTAAAAAACAATTTTGATATGGGATATATCAATGGAAGCTTGGGAGAGGTGATTGGCTTCGAGGAAGATGATACACAAGGGATCTTGCCAAAAGTAAAATTGACGGATGGAACAACATTATTGGTTGAGCCAGAAACATGGTCAATTGAAAATGAAGCAGGCAAAGTGATTGCAAGTTTTCAACAAATTCCATTGCGCCTAGCATGGGCGATTACGATTCATAAAAGCCAAGGAATGACTTTAGAAGCTGCCGAAATCAATCTTACCCATACTTTTGAAAAAGGTCAGGGGTATGTCGCGCTTTCGCGTTTAAAATCACTAACAGGTCTAAAACTTCTTGGATTTAATGAGCAAGCTTTAGAGTTGGATAGTTTAGCAATAAAAGCTGATCGCCGTTTTCAAGAGCTTTCGAGTGAGGCGGAAATCAACTTTGAACAAATGGATTTGACAACTCAACATAATGCCTTTATTCGACACTGTGGGGGAACTTTGAACCCGACTGAAATTAGTCGAAATGAGAAAAAATTAAGCAAAGGAGCTAAGCAAAATTATGCGGCTGCTACTTTGGATGAAACGAAGGCATTGTTTGAGGGTGGTTATGAAATTGAAGATATTGCTCACGAGAGAGGTTTGACTCCAGCTACCATCATCAATCATTTATCGCGCCTTCACAAAGAGCAAGGTTTGGATATTTCAGTTGCACATCCTGGTGATGAAGTTGTTGAGGAAGTTCGAAAAATCTATAAACGATTGAGCAAGCGTAAAAATCCAGAACATTTTACGGATGATGGCTCTATTAAATTACGCCCGATTGTTGAAGCAACTAGTCCGAGAATGGCTTATGATCAGGTGCGTTTGGCATTGTTATTTATAGAATAGGACGACCATATGCCTCATATCATAGTGAACTATTCAGCTAACTTGATTGATTTAGATGAACTTCAGTTATTAGAGCAAATTAATTCAACATTGCTTGATTCAAAGCAATTTGTCGAACAGGACATTAAGTCACGAATTTTCAAAGATCAGAGTTTTTTAATTGGAATAAATCTGCCTTTAGAAGCATATATTCATCTCAAGTTATATCTGTTAAGTGGTCGAACTGCAGAACAGAAAAAGCAACTTGGTGAAGCACTTTTACAGGCACTTAAAATAAAAAAATATTTACAATCTGATTCAGATTTTAAAACACAAATTTGTGTTGAAGTTATTGATATAGATAAAGATAACTATTTTAAAGATGTCATTTGAAACTGGTTTTCAAATGACATCATAGATAACGTTATTCTAATTTAGAAGTTCAATATCGACATATTGCCGAATCAAATTATCATCCAACATATGTACATAATCTAAAAATGCGACATTGAAACTACCCACAGTCTGAGCATGTTCATACGCCAATTTTCCAGCTATAGCAAAATGTATATGGGATGCAAGTGCAGCAATTGTAGGCGTGCTTACAGCGTGATACGCAGCAGTCAATGCGCCTAATGCACAGCCTGTTGCCGTTATTTTAGGTTGAAGATAGCAACCACCATTCACCTGAATCACTGTATTTAGTTGTTTTGAAATGATGAAATCGGATTCACCAGAAATCGCAATACACTCTGAATAATGCAATAAGCTTTTTGCTTGTTCATAAACATCTTGGCTGTTTAATGTGCTGTCTACACCTTTCGATTCTGTTTGATTACCAGCTAGGGTGCTAATTTCAGAAGCATTTGCCCGAATAATATTGGGTTTAAAGTTTAATAACTGGTCTACTGTCTCGCTCCGCCATCGCAAAATTGCTCCATAACCTACTGGATCAAGTACCCAAGGCGTTTGTTGCTGCTGTGCTGTCCGTGCAGAAATGAGCATCGCTTGAGTTTGTTCCGTGGTGGGGGTCCCAGTATTGATACTAAGCGCGGAACTAATTTTAGTGAATGCTTCAGCTTCAAAAGGATTGTCGATCATGGCTGGAGAAGCACCGGCAGCAAGCAAGATATTCGCAGTGTAATTCGTTGCAACGCTATTGGTGATACATTGAACAAGAGGGGCTTTGTCTTGTAAGGAATGCCAAGCCTCAATCACTTGATCAATAAGCTGTTGTTTTAAAGACATATCGAATCCTTACTTTATGAAACTAGTTGCTAAATTTTAGCGTGTAAAATAGTGGTCTTGATGTTTACACTGGCGACAAATCAACGAAACATAATCTTTTGCATCATAATCAACCGCAAGATCATTCGAACCACAATACATACAACGCTTTACTGAATAAAAATTTAAACGTGGTTCAATCTTACGCCATGACTTCCAAATTGGTTGGAAAAAAATACTTTCATCATAACCAAGAAATTTAAATAACAAGACTTCACTCATTTTACTCAACGGAATGTTATGAGGTCTTGGTAAAGTGCTTGTTTCCCAACGCTCAGTTTTTGCTCGTTCTCGATACTGCTCTAATGTTTTTTTCAAGAGATTGGTGTTAATAAACTTTTCATTTTTTACTTGTAGCGCTTTTTGCTTATACAAATATTCCAATGCAGTTTGAATCAAATAAAAGAGTTGACCAACAGCTAGATTTTCCATTAATCGATAGCAAAAGCCTTGAAAAGAGCGATTACCTGCAATTTGGATACCCCACGTACGACAGTAAAATTGCATAAACTGGACAATTTCTTGATATAAAACAAGATAAAGTGCATCTTTTACTTCATCTACTGTTTTAAATGGAATACCTAAACTTAAATTTTCGTAAAACCAATATCGAAGCTGCTGAGCAACACTGAATAAACTTGGATCAGAATAGCCATCAAGTCTTATATTTAAGTAAAAACTTTCTGTCTCGATACTTGAATCTGGAGATTTTAAGATTCCACTATTTAATAGCTCTTTAACAATTTGATTTTGAAATAAATAGTTTGGTGTAATCTCATGGTACTTAATATTTTTCCAATGAATGAGTTCATCATGTTGAACATCTTCACGGGCATATCCATCAAGTAGACTTAATAAGAACAACTTATGAATAAAGCTGAGCTGATTCAAGCTGTAGATGACTTCGTCTTTGACTTTGTATTTACGCTGTTCTTGAATTTTTGTTTGTTGTGTTTGTTTCTTACGCTGAGCTGTACATTGATTACAATGGCAATTTAACTTACTGCTACTTGTAAAGACTCGATGTTGGCAATGGCTACATTCGTGAAATTGAATTTCTTGTGAATATTGTTCAGCCTCAACCCAATACATTGAAGCTTGGCATAAAGGGCAATGGCTACTTTCATCTAACTGTTTTTGTAGAATCTGTAATTCCATTGAATTATTACCTCTGAACCTCAAAACGGCAATTATACATGTTGAGCATAATCTGTGATGTAAAGATTAAAATAGATTTACGACGATGAGATGAGTTGGATATTTGGCAATTATATTGAGGTGAAATTGAAGATATTCAGATTGGATAAAATCTCAAATGGTGTTGTTGAACAACATTAAAGTGTGAATCGGTTCTTATTAGTTTATTAATATGTGATTTTATTGAAAAATCTTCTAATTTTAGGCAATTAAATATGCTTAAGTCTGATTGACTGTTACTCAGCATTATAATAAATATGTATCTCAGATGGATCTATTTTGCATTACGGAGCGATTTATGCAAAAAAACTCACTCATGAAAGGACTCATGGGCATGTCATTAGCTTTATGCAGTTTGATGACGTTTGCAGCTACACCTGAAGGTTTTTGGAAAAGTATTGATGATCGAACAGGTGAACAACTTTCAATTATCGAGGTAAAAAAGAAACCTGATAATACGTATACTGGAACGATTGTGTATCGCTATCCAGTGCCAGGTGGAGCAGTACTGACGAACTGTGTTAAATGTCCTGAACCTTTTAAAAATAAACCAATCTTAGGACTGCAAATCGCTTGGGGTTTGAAAGAAGATCCTAAGAAACCGAATCAGTATATCGATGGTCGGGTCTTAGAGCCTAAAACTGGTAATATCTACAAAGGTAAAGCTCAGTTAAGTGCAGATGGTAAGCGTATGCGTATGAGAGGCTATATGGGCATCTCTGCACTAGGTCGTACGCAGGTATGGATTCGTACTGATAGCGCAAATCCATAATTTATACTTATTAGGAAAGCCTGAACAAAAATGTCAGGCTTTTTTATTTGAATAAAACATTGAAATTATGTGAACAATAACGATTAATCATGTTGCTTTTATAGTCAAAAGAACTCATGCGTACAGTGTAAAATTTTTAAAACTATGTTAGTTTTCGCGCATTAAATCTATAAAGATGAATAATTTAGTTTTTAAAATGACGGGGTTAATATGTTGAATCAAATGCTCATGAAAGGAATCATGGGGCTTAGTTTATCGTTTGTGAGTGCGTTAGGTTTTTCTGCGTCTATCGAAGGTTACTGGAAAAGTATAGAAGAGCGTACAGGTGAGCAGCTTTCAATTGTTGAGATCCGTAAAGGAAATGATGGGCGTTATCACGGGAAAATTGTCTATCGTTATCCAAATTCACATGGTATTGCCTTAACAAACTGTTCAAAATGTCCTGCACCTTTTACCAATAAGCCGATATTGGGACTGCAAATTCTTTCAGGATTTAGAGAAGATCCAAATAAACCTGACTCATATATTGATGGTCGTGTGTTGGAACCGACTTCGGGTCGCATCTACAAAGGCAAGGGTGTTGTGACTGGCGAAGGAAAGCGTCTTCGTATGCGTGGTTATATGGGTGTTTCTGCTCTCGGGCGAACGGTTGTTTGGCTAAGAACGGATAGTGCTAATCCATAACTTCTAAATGAATAAAAAAACCTCGATTAATTCGAGGTTTTTTGTTGAGTTGAATTTGATTAAACAGGGCATGGTAAATTTTCGTCCTCCTGACAGATTTTTTTAGCAGCGAGTAAGGCTTGTACCTTTTTGGTTGGGACTTTTTCTTTACCTAAGGCATCGTAAGTATTCACAATATTTGTTACTTCAATTGGTGTAATACAAATGCCTTCTGCTGATAAAAAGACTGAAATAACTTGATGATCAATTCCAGCCGTTGCGAGATCGTGAATTGCTTTAATGTTTTCTAAACGATATAGATGCGCTTTTAATTCCATAATAAAACCCTCACTTGTTATTTTTACATACCTACTTTGGCATATATGATTAAGCAATAACCGTGCACAAAATGTTAAACACAGCAAAAAAATGTAAGTTAGTCGATGAGTGACATTTGCTTTTGTATTTTTGATTTAAGAATGGAAAACAGTGTTGTAATTTTGTCTAAACGATAAGTTGATTCAACGTTTAAATTTGAAATTCGTTTATACAAACCCAATAAAACTAATCAAAGTGATACTGTGGTTCTAAAGACAGGATTTATAAGTTGGCGTATGATTTGCAAATCAAGAAGTCTTGCCAACAAGACCATCTAACGACATGATGAAAGATTAAGGATTACTGATGAATATTGCGGCGCAACCTCCTGTACAAGCAGATCAAACCATTTATTTGAAAGACTATCAAAAACCATCTTTTTTAGTTGAATCAATCAACTTAAATATACAAGTCTATGATGATCATACGATTGTTGATTCAACATTAGTGATGAAGAGACAAGCGGCAGGTGCTTTAATCTTATTAGGACGTGATTTAGAACTTAAATGTATTCAACTCAACGGTGAATTATTAACTGCCGATCAATATGAGTTAGATACAGAGCAATTAAAGATCACCGATGCACCAGATGAGGTCATTATTCAAACTCAGGTGATCATTCACCCAGAGTCTAATACCCAACTGGAAGGTTTATATAAGGCAGGTGATTTATTTGTTACCCAAAATGAACCTGAAGGTTTCCGCAAAATTACCTTTTATCCAGATCGTCCTGATGTATTGTCTGTCTTCACAACGCGTGTAGAAGCAGACAAAAAATATCCTGTTTTATTGGCAAATGGTAACTTACTGGAAACGGGTGAGGCTGGTGAAGATCGTCATTTTGCAATTTGGCAAGATCCAACCAAGAAACCAAGTTACTTATTCGCCTGTGTGATTGGTGATTTAGCGGTATTGAGAGATCGTTATACAACTTCTGAAGGTCGTGATGTTGCCTTAGAAATTTACGCGATCGAGAAAGATATTCCAAAATGTCATATTGCGATGGAAGCATTAAAGCATTCGATGCGTTGGGATGAGGAACATTATGGTCGTCCTTATGATCTAGACAACTATATGATTGTGGCAGTCAGCCAATTTAATATGGGTGCGATGGAGAATAAAGGCTTAAATATCTTTAATACCTCTTGTGTACTTGCTGATGAAGAATATACGACTGATGCTGCAATCATGCGTGTTCAATCGGTGATTGCACATGAATATTTCCATAACTGGACTGGTAACCGTATTACTTGTCGTGATTGGTTTCAGCTTTGTTTAAAAGAAGGCTTAACTGTATTCCGAGATCAGTCTTTTTCTGAGGATTTACAGTCGGCAGCAGTACAGCGTATCGATGATGTTGCCGTATTAAAAGCACATCAATTCCCTGAAGATGCAGGTCCTTTATCTCATCCTCCTCGTCCAGATCATTTTGTGGAAATCAATAATTTCTACACAGCAACAGTTTATGAAAAAGGTGCGGAAATTAACCGCATGATGGCAACACTTTTAGGTAAAGAAAAATACCGTAAAGGCACAGATGAATATTTCCTTCGTCATGATGGTCAAGCGGTTACTGTTGAAGATTGGGTTGCTGCACTCAGTGCAGGCTCAGGTGTGGATTTATCAAATTTCCTTACGTGGTATAACCAACCTGGTACACCTAAGCTAGAAGCAAAAGGTGAATACGATGCGGCTGCAAAGACCTATCGTTTAAGCTTGAAACAAAGTCTAAAAGTACATCCTAAATATCCAAACTTGAAAGCTGTACCAATCCCAGTTGCTTTAGCATTGTTCAATGCAAAAACAGGTGAGCAGTACACTTTGAATAGTGCTGATCTGTTTGTAAATGATGTGAAAGATGGCGTTTACCTATTTGATCAAGATGAAGCTACTATTGAATTTACAGATGTGATCGAACAACCAGTCGCTTCATTACTACGCAATTTCTCTGCACCAGTGAATTTAAGCTTTGATTATTCAAATGATGATCTGGCTTTCTTGATTCAACATGAAACCAATGGTTTTAACCAATGGCAAGCGACACAAACGTTGCTAGAACGTATTTTATTAGAAGATCATCAAGCAGATACTTACATCCAAGCAATTAAAAATACTTTGCCTGATTTGGTTAATAAAGATCCTTTACTTGCATCACGTTTGTTTGATGTTCCAAGTGAAAGTTACTTAGGTAGCCGTATCGATCAAGATTATGAACCAGGATTAGTACGTGAAAAACGTGAAGCAGTTATAAATCGTTTGGCACGTGAACTTGGCTCGTTCTGGAAGGAAACCTATTTAGCGCTTGATCCTGACTTGCAGAAAGAATTCTCTTTGGCAATGGGTGTACGTGCACTGAAAAACATCATGTTAAATATGTTGGCACGTCAAGGTGATGAATCTGCTTTCGATTTGGCTTATCAGCAGTATAAGCAAACAGGAAATATGTCTGAGCGTTTAGGTGCTTTGCGGGTTCTTGTTTGGAATGATGCACCTCAAGCCCAGTCGGTATTGGATGATTTCTATAATCGTTTTAAAGATGAAGCTTTATCTTTAGATCAATGGTTTACGATTCAGTCATCTAACCCTAATGCGACAGCTGAAACCATTGAATACCTCACTAAGCATCCTGATTATGATCTAGGTACACCGAATCGTATTCGCTCTGTGAGTGGTGGATTATCTAATAGTCCCGTGAATACATGGAGTTTTGGCGTTGAACATTTCATTAATCTTGCGACTTATCTTGATGAGAAAAATCCAATTTTAGGTTCTCGTTTATTACAAGTGTTGTCACGTTGGTACACCTTAGCCGAACCTCAGCGTTCTCAGGTACAGCAAGCACTTAAAGCGATGCAGCCGAAAGTTAAATCTAAGAATGTTTCTGAAACACTAAATTCTTTACTCAGTATTTAATCTAAAGTAAGTTTTACCTTTAACCACAATCGTTTACGGTTGTGGTTATTGTTTTTTATCATTTATAGAATTTCCCTCAATTAAAAAATTATAAAAAATAGAAATGGGAGCATTATAGGAATAATCACACATGGCTTTGAGTGTATTTGATCTTTTTAAAATCGGTGTAGGTCCTTCAAGTTCACATACTGTCGCACCGATGCGAGCAGCATATCGTTTTGTCGAGGTATTGCAACAACGCCGTGATTTAGAAAAGGTCAAACAGATTAAAATTTACTTATACGGTTCATTATCTTCAACAGGAATTGGTCATGCTACAGACAAAGCAACTTTACTGGGGCTAATGGGTAATGATCCTGAAACAATCAATATTCTAGAAAGTCATTTAACTCTAGAACTCGATTTAAACTCTAAAATTTTAAAAATTGCAGGGATTCACCCCATTCCATTTGATGCGAATCAAGATATCCTCTTTATAGATGAAGCTTTGCCTTATCACCCGAATGCAATGAAAATTGTTGCATTTGATCAGCAAAAAAATGAAGTCTATGCCAATACTTATTATTCGATTGGGGGAGGTTTTATCTTAGATGAGAGTCATATAGACCAAGGAAGTTTTATTGAAGATAAAACTCAGATTCCTTATCCATTTCAAAGCGCAAAGGAACTGTTAGCACTTTGCAAAAAGTATCAGTGCAGCATTAGTTATTTGATGCTAGAAAATGAAAAAAGCTGGCGAACTGAAACTGAGATACGTGAAAAAATCATGGCAATTTGGCATGTGATGCAATCTTGTATTCAAAGTGGTTTACAGCATGATGGCATTTTGGCAGGTGGATTAAATGTAAAACGTCGCGCGAAAAGTATTCACCAACGGTTATTAAGAAAAGAACATAGCAATCTGATCGCGACCACTTTTAATGCAATGGAATGGGTGAATTTATTTGCACTTGCAGTAAATGAGGAAAATGCAGCAGGTGGTCGAGTCGTGACTGCACCGACCAATGGTGCGGCTGGAATTATCCCCGCAGTTTTGTCCTATTACGTGAATTTTTCCGAAGATGAATCTGAGGATACGATTGTAAAATTCTTTTTAAGTGCCGCAGCCGTTGGGATTTTATGTAAATTGAATGCTTCTATTTCTGGTGCTGAGGTTGGTTGTCAGGGTGAGGTCGGTTCAGCATGTGCAATGGCCTCTGCGGGTTTAGCTGAAATTCTAAATGGAACACCTGAACAAGTTGAACATGCTGCCGAAATTGGATTGGAACATAATCTAGGACTAACTTGTGATCCTGTGGGTGGCTTAGTACAAATTCCATGTATTGAGCGCAATGCTATTGCTGCTGTAAAAGCCATTAACGCAGCACAGATGGCGCTCAATGGTGATGGTGAACATTATGTTTCTTTGGATAAAGTCATTCAAACCATGAAAGAGACAGGTAAAGACATGTCCGATAAGTATAAAGAAACCTCGAAAGGAGGTTTAGCTGTAAATTCGATAGAGTGTTAAGCATCATTTAAATGATTGAAAAACAGAAATTGGAAATCTCATAGAAAGGATGTTTATATCATCCTTTTTATTTGACAATTAATATTGTCATAAATAGTATGTGATTAATTTTAATACAAGATGGATCATTAACATGGAAATAAAAACAATCACATTACCCACACGTGACATAGAAGTAGAAGTTTATGCACCTGCTGAAAAATCAGAAAAAGTACCTGCTATTTTATTGCTACATGAGTTGTTTGGCGTGCTTGATGTCTATCGTGAAGATGCTCAAGATCTAGCAGACCGTGGTTATTTGGTTTATGTACCCAATTTATTTAGTGGAGGTGCAGTTAAATACTGTATTCGTGCAATGGTCAGTAAGGCTGGGCGTATCAATGCCGCTGATAGTGAAGTTAATCAAGAGATTCATGTGTTACTTGATGCATTAAAGGCTGACCCACGCTCAAATGGTCGACTTGGTATGCTTGGTCAATGCTTAACAGGTGGTTACGTTATCCAAATGGCAAAACGTGAGGATATGCTTGCACCTGTGGTTTATCATCATTCTTTGGGTATTCAGGGTGTAGGTGTACCGAAAAAAGAATCCTTAGATGATATCCGAATTCTACAAGGTCATTGGTCAACTGTAGACCCATTTTGCCCAGCAACGAAACGTAACAAACTCATCAATCAGTTAGGTGATCGTGTAGAAGCTTATACTTATAATATGCCGCATGGTTTCCGCAGTGTGAGTCGAGGTTTACCCGAGGCGAAAGTCGTTTGGCAGCGAACCTTAGATTTCTTTGAAAGAGAACTAAAACAAAATTCAATATAAATAAAATTAAGAGAAGTTTATTATTCTTCAATGTTTATGAATATTTACAAAGAAAAAGGAGAGGGGTAAATGTCTTATAAATACGAATATGCTGGTTTTTGGATTCGTTTAGTTGCTTCCATTATTGACTCAATCATTGTCGTTGTTGCGTTGTTACCAATTACGCTTTTATTTGGTAGAGAAGCAACGAGCTATTCATTTCAAATGACTACAGCATCAGATTGGTTTTGGCAAATTTTGATGGCAGTGTTCTATATTTTTTGTTGGGTTAAATTTGCAGGTACACCGGGTAAACGTCTATTACGCTTAAAGGTTTTAGATGAAAAAACTGGAAATCATGTCACTGTTGGTCAAGGAATTATCCGTTATATCGGCTACATACCTGCCACGCTTGTTTTGTTTATTGGACTTATTTGGGTTGCATTTGATTCAAAAAAGCAAGGTTGGCATGACAAAATGGCAAAAACAGTTGTTGTGAGAGAGTTGTAAAAATAAGGTTGACTGTTGCCAATATTATCTTCGTAAAAATCGCCGTATATGGCGATTTTTTTTATATTTAAGTATCAAATTTCAAAACATTAGGAAAGATCATCCCACCAATGTAGTATAAGTCTCGAATAGATTCACATAGAATAATAAAGAATTGATAAAAATGAGAACGATATGAGTTCAGAGGCACATTCGATGAGTTTAATTGCACCAGTAGTTTTACTGGCAGCAGCCGTAATCGCGGTACCAATCTTTAAACGTATAGGATTAGGTTCGGTCTTAGGATATTTGATTGCTGGCTTGGTAATTGGTCCATTTGGGTTTGCCTTTTTTCATGATTCTGCCGCAATTCTGCATGTAGCCGAACTTGGAATCGTCATGTATTTATTCGTGATCGGTTTAGAAATGCAACCATCACATCTATGGAGTTTAAGACGGGAAATCTTTGGATTAGGCACCTTACAAATAATCGTCTGTGCTTTGGCGTTAACAGGTGTTGGGCTGTTATTTGGATTCACATGGCAAGTTGCTTTTATTGGTGCAGCTGGATTTGTATTGACTTCAACAGCCATCGTAATGCAACTGCTTGGTGATCGAGGAGACATTACTCAACCTCATGGGCAAAAAATTGTCTCAATTTTATTGTTTGAAGATTTGCTGATCGTACCTTTACTTGCCATTGTAGCCTTCATGGCACCGAACCACGTCGTGGAAAGTACCTCAACTCGTTTAGAAAGCATCGGTCTTGGATTAATTGCAATTGCAGGTTTGATTGCAGCGGGATATTGGTTACTGAATCCATTGTTTAGATTATTAGCGGCAGCTAAGGCTAGAGAAGTGATGACGGCTGCTGCATTACTCGTTGTGTTAGGTGCAGCACTGTTAATGCAAGTTAGTGGTTTATCGATGGCAATGGGAGCTTTTCTCGCAGGGGTCTTATTATCTGAATCCACATTTAGACATCAAATTGAAGCAGATATCGAACCATTTAGAGGGATTTTACTTGGGCTGTTTTTCTTGGGTGTAGGGATGTCTCTAGACCTATCCGTAGTGAAACAGAATTGGCAATTGATCGTCAGTGGTGTGATTGCAATGATGTTTGCAAAGGCATTGATGATTTATATTGTTGCTCGCGTAACTAAAAGTTCGCACACCGAAGCTTTAGATCGGGCTTTACTAATGGCTCAAGGTGGCGAGTTTGCATTTGTGTTATTCGCAGCCTCAGTGAGTGCGCAAGTCATCGATAATACTGTTAAATCAAATCTTACTGCTATCGTCGTTTTATCTATGGTGCTAACGCCAATTCTTGGGATTATTTTTAAACGCTACACCGTATCGAAACAAAAGCTATCTCTTGAAAATGTAAGTATTGCTGATGGATTAACAGGAAGTGTTTTGATGATTGGATTCGGTCGATTCGGTCAGGTTACCAGTCAATTGTTATTAGCCAGAGGTGTTGATGTCACGATTATCGATACTGATATTGACATGATTCAAAATGCAGAAAAGTTTGGCTTCAAAATCTATTATGGTGATGGATCACGACTCGATATTTTACATGCATCTGGAGCCGCAACAGCGCAAGCGGTTGTGGTCTGTGTAGATAGTAAAGAAACCACTAACAAAATTGTAGAACTGGTGAAGCACCAGTTTCCTCTTGCTAAGCTTTTAGTCCGTTCTTATGACCGAGAGCATTCATTACATTTGGTGAAACATAATGTTGATTATATGATTCGTGAAACTTTCGAATCTGCAATCAAATTTGGTGGCGTTATTTTGCAGCAGTTGGGCGTTGAGCAGGAAGAAGTAAAACGCATTACTCATGAAATACGTGAGCGTGATGAAGAGCGTTTTGAAACAGAAATCGCGGCAGATGATGTGTATGCAGGCGTAGGATTGCAATATTCACATCGCCATCCGAGACCAACAGCTCCATTGATTCAACCTAAAAAAGCTGCTCGAATTTTAAATGACGAAGAGACTTTAAAGGATTTAGATGAAAAGTAAGTTTTCATTATTTTATTAGCTAGAAATAAAGCCTTAGTCATTCTAAGGCTTATTTTTTAACTTAAATTTGAACAAAATTAAAATGAATATACCTAAAATTAATCCCCAAAATGCTGAACCTATACCCCAAAATTGAATACCTGAAGCACTGCACAAAAAAGTTAATAAAGCAGCTTCACGTTCTTCTACATTTGAGAATGCAACTGCAATATTATGGCTAATTGTTGCAAACAGTGCGATACCTGCGAGTGCGACAATAAAGATCTGCGGAAATGACATCAGTAAACTGACGAGAGTTGCAGCAAAAAGTCCCATTAAAATATAAAAAATACCGCAACTGATTCCTGCAATATAACGTTTACTCGGATCAGGATGAGCTTGGTCATCTAAACTTACAGCAGCACTGATCGCAGCAAGATTTACTGAAAAGCAGCCAAATGGTGCAAAAATCATATGGGCAACACCTGTCCAACCTACAAGTTGATTGACATGAGGGTGATAACCATAACTTTTAATCATTGCAATCCCAGGCAAGTTTTGTGAAGTCATATTAATCACAAATAAGGGCAATGCTAAACCAAGAATTGCGGACCAAGAAAATGACGGCTGCATCCAAATAGGTTGAGTGAGTGACCAAGAAATTGCTTGAATTTTAAAATCAATAAACAGTGGGCAAATTGCTGCACCTAAGATTACGGTAAGTACGATGCTATATCGAGGAAATAAGCGTTTTGAAACCAGATAAATAATGAGCATGCTAAGAATGAAACCAAAGTGAGTTTCTAAGCTACTAAATATCTGAATTCCAAATTTTAATAAAATTCCTGCCAACATGGCACAAGTTAGACTTTGAGGAATATGTGCTAATAACTTTTGGAAAATACCTGAAAATCCAACTAGTGCGATTGCAACCCCACAGACAAGGAAAGCACCTATAGCCTCATATAAATCGTAATGTCCTGTAGAGGCAATAATCAATGCAATGCCGGGTGTAGACCATGCAGTAGCAACGGGATATTTATACTTCCAAGAGAGGATTAATCCAGATAAACCGATTGCAAGCCCAAGTGCCCAGAACCAAGAGCTAATTTGTGCTGTATTTGCACCTAGAGATTGAGCGCCTTGAATAACTAATATTGCAGATACACTGATACCAATCAGAAAGGTAATAAAACCCGCAAAAACGGCTGGGATAGAAAAATCTTGGATTACACGTTGCATCTATGCATCTTTAATTGATTAAAATTTATTGAAAAGTATAGCGTTAATGTTCTCTAAATCGTAGCTAAAAGATGATTGAATAAATTGATTAGTTGTTCAAATATGTATTAAGAAATAGTAGAAGTAGCCAAACGCAAACCGAAACCAAAGAATAAAATGCCGACAATAAATATCCCGCTTGCCGCTAGTTTATAGTTATCTTTAAAAAAACCTGCCAATTTTACACCTGAAAAAATGAGTGCTGTTAAATAACTAAAACTAATGATTTGCAAAATGATCGCTAAGATCAAAAAACTTAATGCAGGATATGCATAATTGGGTTCTACAAATTGCACGAAAAAAGATAAGAAAAAAAGGATGGCTTTAGGATTGAGGATGCTAATGCTCAATGCAGTACGATAGGGATGTACTTTATCAAGTTGAGGTAAATCAGCTAGTTCAGCATTAATTGGTGGTTTTTTCCAAGTTTGATAAGCACCTTGTAGTAATTTAAAACCTAAGTATGCGAGATAACATGCACCTGTTAATTTTAAAATAATAAATAGGATCGGAAATGCTTTAAGTAAAGATGCTGCACCAAGTACCGTGCAAAGAATTAATACGAAATCACCTGTAAAAACTCCGCATGCGGCTAAATAGCCAGTTCGAATACCATAGCGAGAAGCAACGGACATTACGTATAAAGAGTTCGGACCAGGTAATAACACAATTAAGATTGTACCAATAATATAAGTGGTTAAATCTGTTATACCAAACACGATGAACTCATAAAAAAACTGATTTTCGTTAATATAACAAAAATCAGTTTTTATAGGTGAAAAATCGACTAATTAGGCTTTGATTTCAGCATCAATACCAAAAGACTGACGTAGCAGTAAACTTAACTGATCACGTGCTTTGATAAAGCCATCAATACCGCCTTGTAGTAATTGAAACGCCATCAAATCTTGCTCTAATTCTGTCTTAAAGCTTTCTTTGGTTTGTGTAGTACGCTCGATTTTCTCAGCTAGTTTTGCCGTTGCTTCGCTTAATTGTGGTTCAACAATTTGCTGGTCTTGCTCTAGTTGAGCCAAAAGATTTGGAGCAATCGTTAGTAAATCACAACCTGCTAAACCAAGTACTTGTGCTGTACTGCGGAAACTTGCACCCATCACTTGAGTTGGAATGCCTTGTTGCTTGTAGTAGTTATAAATCTTTTTCACTGATAATACCCCTGGATCTTTTTCAATCGGGTATTGGTCTACACCTTCAGCTTTTTTATACCAGTCTAGGATACGACCAACAAACGGAGAGATCAGCGTAATTTTCGCATCTGCGCATGCCTGAGCTTGATGCAAACCAAACAGTAAGGTGAGATTACATGGAATACCTTCAGCTTCTAAAACTTTTGCAGCTTGAATACCTTCCCATGTCGATGCAATCTTGATCAAGATACGTGATTGATCAATACCATATCCTTTATACAGTTGTGAAAGTTCACGCGCCTTAGCAATCGTTGCTTCAGTATCATAAGAAAGAGATGCATCCACTTCAGTTGAAACACGACCATCAATCAATTTTAAAATTTCAACACCAAATTTGACGGTCAAAATATCAATCGTACGCTCAATTAATGCATCACTTTGATAGCCTTCTTCTTTTGCTTGATAATAAGCATCTTCAATTAGTTCTTTGCTTTCAGGCTGTTCTGCTGCAGCAGTAATCAATGATGGATTTGTTGTTGCATCAAGAGGACGGAATTTTTCAATTGCTTCTAAATCACTACTATCAGCTACAACGGTTGTTAAATTCTTTAATTGGACTAATGCATTTTGAGTCATTGATATAACGTTCTTAATAAACAAAATTATAGGTAACTTCTTTATAGCACAAACTAAAAGAAAGCAAAGCACCGTTCACTGGATTTAAATACCGAATTACTATTTTATATTTGATCTTTACGTTGTTTACGTATGTACTCAATTAAAAATTGGGCAGCAGCTCCTAAATTACTTTCTCTGCTCCATACCAAATCAACATAATATTCAAATTTAGGTGTGAAGTCATAAATCTCTAAAATCTTTAATTTTTTCTTCAGTTCTGGGTTCTCATTGAACATTTCCAATGGCAATACACCCCAACCCAGATTTCTCACAATCATCATGCATGCTGAATGATGGTTATCAGTACGCCAGTACTCTTTAGAAAATAGGAGTTCTGGCTTGATGGTATTGTCCCGACTTGCGACAACAATTTGGCGTGTTTGCACCATTTGCTCAAATGAAACTTTATTCAACTGTGCGATGGGATGATTTATTGAGATGACAGGTATTAAAGCTTCTCTTTTTAATTCAACAAATTGTTCGCGGCTATCCAATTGTTCACGTTCAAACATTAAAGCCAGCTGAGCAGATTGATCGAGCAACATTTGTAAAGCATCTTCTTGTGGAGCAGAGACGATATTGATTGCTAAACTCGGAAAGTTTTGTTCGAGCAATGTGATGTAATCTGTCCAATTTGTGTGCAATAGTTCTGATACCACGACAATATTTAATGTGGATTCCAGACCGTTACTCAACGCGTGAGCATGCTGTTTCCATTGATTCATTTCAATCAAAAGCAATTGAGTTTTTTCATACAGCACTTTTGCCGCATCAGTAGGAATAGGTTCACGTCCGATACGGTCAAATAAATTGAGGTTTAAATCAATTTCTAAGTTTGCAATCGACATGCTTACCGCAGAAGGGACTTTACCTAACTTTCGTGCTGCTGCTGAAAATGAACCTGTTTCCATGACGGTTTGGAACATGAGTAGTTGTTCTTGATTTATATTCATCTGTCAATAAAACTGAAAGAATCTGATTGGATTGATCAAAATTATAAAAATAAAATGAGCCATATCCAAACAAAAGAGTGTTTTAAAAATGTTGATTTCCAAAAGAAGGCTCATTCATGCGATCAGTTATGAAGTGATTTTATTGGTCATCATCGCTATCGCGTTAAGTTTTATTTTTAGTATGCCACTTGAGGTCACAGGTGTTTTAGGTGTGATCATGGCTGTTATTTCAGTGATCTGGAATATGATCTTTAATCATTATTTCGAGAAAATTGAGTTTAAATATCAATGGGAAAGAACGATACCTGTTCGTATTATGCATGCTATTGGGTTTGAGGGCGGTTTGATGCTCGCAACCATTCCAATTATTGCTTATATGATGAATATGTCATTTATCGAAGCATTGATTCTAGATTTTGGTTTGACCATGTGTATTCTGGTTTATACATTTATTTTTCAATGGTGCTATGACACGATTGAAAACCGTTTCTTTCCAAATGCAAAATTTGCATCATAGTAATGAGATCGTTATCTAGCACTCTTTTTCAATTGATTAAGGGTGCTTTTTAAATACTAAAAAGATTAGTACAACGTGATTAAAGTTTGATAATTTTAATAAATTAGGACTTACGCACTATCATTTATAGATTCTCTGTGGTAGCAGATGATTTTTATCGAGAATAAAGTCATCAATGAAGTCTTTGATGATTGGTCTAAATAAGTTCTTTTG
>NZ_JBPKBJ010000050.1:0-22461 GCF_051390655.1 Acinetobacter sp. P1(2025) | reverse complement strand
CTGGTTGTGGCATTACAACCATGAAAGACCACATCAAGCTAACAAAGGAAAGCCACCTCTAATGGCTGCTTAACCTCTACTTTTAACTTCGGTTATTTATGGGAGGATTACCATATCACCGGGTGATTAAACAGGTTTGTCATATTGAAAAGTTTCAAGTAAGACGATCTAAACTGATTTTGAATCATATTTTTTCAGCCTTGATGGCCTACGTTGAGATACAAAAGAACCAGTTTGAGCGGATCTTTGAAAATATATATCGTTGGCAGAAGAAATTATTTAGACCAATGATCAAAAACTTCATTGATGACTTTATTCTCGATAAAAATCATCTGCTACCACAGAGAATCTATAAATAATAGTGCGTAAGTCCTAGAAATATCTACTCGAGTCATTTTCGCTAATATAAAGCTCATATTTCAAGCACCCTTCTTCGTGAAGCGTAGGCTCTATTACACTTTTTAAAAGCGCTTCTAACGTCTCTTTTTGATCTGACTTTGCCTTAAAGTTCGCAATTATTGAAATAGTCATTATTTCACCTTGAGTTTGTTTTAGAAGTTTTCTAGTACAATTTTGCCTTTTGACTTACCTGATTCAAGCAACTTATGCGCCTTCTCCAAGTTTGCAGCGTTAATATTGCCTAGATTTTGGTTAAGCGTACTTCTAATTTTTTGCTGGTCAACTAATTGGGCAACCTGTTGCAATAGATCACCTTGCTTTTCAATATCATCGGTTTCATACATTGAACGGGTGAACATCAACTCCCAATGGATAGAAATAGATTTAGTCTTAAACGGCATAATATCAAATGTTTGTGGATCATCGATCAATCCAAGCTTGCCTTGTGGTGCAATCAGAGAAACTATTTGCTTGGTGTATGTTTCTGTATGATTGGTAGAGAATACGTATTTTGGTTTTTCAATACCTAGTGCTTCGATTTGTTCGTTTAAATCTTTGCTATGATCAATGACATGGTCGGCACCCAGTGATTCCACCCAAGATTTCGTTTCTTCACGTGAAGCTGTTGCTATAACGGTCAGATTTGTTTTTGCTTTTAGGAGTTGGATAGCGATTGATCCTACACCACCTGCACCACCAATAATTAAAATACTGCCAACTTCTGTTTCTGAAATTTGAAACCGATCAAACAGCATTTCCCATGCCGTTATTGCAGTTAATGGCAATGCTGCTGCTTCTGCATTAGATACTGTAATGGGTTTAAGACTGATAATTCGTTCATCGACTGCTTGAAACTCAGCATTACTACCATCTCGGGTTAAATCGCCAGCATACCAAACAGAATCTCCTACTTTAAACGAGGTAACTTTTGGGCCAACTTCGATAATTTCCCCAACGGCATCCCAACCTAAAATACGATTATTTGCTTCAGACGAATTTTTTCTCACTTTGGTATCAACTGGATTCACAGAGATTGCCTGAACTTTTACCAGTACATCACGCTCCTTAAGCGTAGGCTTCGCTTTTTCAATATCTACCAATGAATTTTTAAAATCATCATGGTTATTTATAACATACGATACGGCTTTCATAGATTTGTCCTTAACTTTAAAAATATAGTAAAAATGGGAGCGAGGTGCTCCCATTTTTTGTTATTCAATCATTAAAACTCTTGGCTCGTTGGGCGTAAAACAATTTCATTAATATCTACATCCGCAGGCTGTTCAATTGCATAAGCAATTGCTCGAGCGACTGAGTCAGCTGGTATGGCTTGTTTGTAGAAATCAGTAACAAACTCTGAACTTTCTTTATGAGAAGAACCAAATTTTAGTTCTGACTCAACTGCACCAGGCTCAATAGTAGTCGTTCTAATTGTTCCCCCAACTTCATGACGAAGGCCTTCAGAGATGGCTCTTACAGCAAACTTAGTACCGCTATAAACAGTACCTCCTGGACTAAATACTTTTATCCCTGCAACAGATGCGAGATTAATAAAGTGTCCAAAGTTTTGTTTTTGGAAAACAGGTAGGGTAGCTGCTATACCATAAAGAACACCTTTAATATTAATGTCGATCATACGATCCCATTCATCAACTTTTAGTTCACTTAATGGTGCAATAGACATTAATCCGGCATTGTTTACCAATACATCGATTTGACCAAATGCGCTTAATGCCTTTTCAATAAGTGCTTGTACTTCATGTGGTTTGGTTATATCCATACCAATAAATTCAGCTTGACCACCTTCAGCACGAATGTCGTGAACAATAGCCTCTAATTTTTCAGTACGTCTAGCACCAAGTACAACTTTTGCACCTTTTTTAGCAAGTAAGCGAGCAGTAGCTTCACCTAAACCACTACTTGCACCAGTGATAACAACAACTTTATTTTCTATATTATTCATACAAGTAACCTTCAACCTATCTGTCAATCATATTTGATGGGTTAAGTATTACAGCCTTGTTATATATAATAAATGAATAATATTATCTTTCAGAATTCCTATTTACGGAATAATTGCCATAACACAGGATTGGACATGCATAACAAATTGGAAATGATGCGTATCTTTTGTGTCGCAGCAGAGTCTCGAAATTTTAAAGAGGCAGCAACTCAGCTGGGTATTTCCCCACAGGCAGTGACACGGGCAATAAAAGAACTAGAAGAGCAGCGCGGAGAGATTCTGTTTTACAGGAGTACTCGACAAATTAAAATTACCGCTGATGGTGAGCGTCTGGCAAAGCAAGCACGTTTTGCGGTGGGATCGATCGATGCTTTGTTTGTAAAAGACACCAAGGAAAAACGAGATGAAATGCGTGGGACTGTCCGTCTTACTGTGTCGTCTGTGTTAGGGCGCAAATTGGTAGTACCCGCACTAGCAGAATTTGCCACACGTTATCCAGATATTGTCGTGGATTGTGTGCTCACAGATTCACACTCGGATGTGATCGATGAGCGGATAGATATCGGGATCAGATTTGGATTTTTGCCGGACAATCGATATGTGGCAAGGGAATTGGCTAAAGTGAACTTTTATTCTGTGGGTACGCCAGAGTTAATTGATAAGGTTGGAATGCCCAAAAAATTATTGACCTTGATAAATACCCTCTAACAGCACTAGTCGATCATAAAACAGGGCGTTACTGGCCATGGACATTCACTGAAAGTCGAAGCTTTACGCCATCAAAGCCCCGTTTTATTACAGATGATCTAGACGCTGAATTTCAAGCTATTCTCGCTGGAGTTGGATTCGGACACATGCCTGGATTTCTAGTTTTGCCGTGGCTTAGGAGTGGTAAGCTCATTCAGATACTTCATGAGGAAACCTCTCCCGTTTGGCGCCTGTATTTATATCGTCCACAGCGGGGCCCGACACCTTTGCGAATCCGAGCATTGTTTGATTACTTAGTGGAAGTGCTGGGCCATATAGAAACATGAATCAGATAAGAACATCATGTATCTAGAGTAACTACAATTTTTCCTATTTGCTGATTTGATTCAAGATAGCGCTGAGCGTCATGCATGTTTTCAAAGTTAAAGCAACGGTCGATCACTGGACGAAGATATCCTGCACCTATACTGCTCAGAATAAATCGTCTGGCTTGCTCTCTTAGAACAGGGTCATGCAGAACCTCAAGGAACAAAAAACCTCGCATGGTTAAGCTCTTGCGTAATGCAACTTTAAGGGGAAACGGTGTGTCCTCTGGGCTAAGTGCACCATGCATAACCATAGTTCCTGCCACAGACATCGCTTTTGCAATCTGTTCAATATGTGGCCCTCCTACAGCATCGAAGGCGACATCAAGATGTTCTCCACCTAAACGTACAACAAGCGCCTCATACAAATCGGGTTCATCTTCACTGGCTATAACATCTTTAACACCGAGATCCAGTAAACGTTGCTTTTTCTCTATCGTCTGTGTACTTGCAATGACCTTAGCGCCCGCTGCTTCAGCTATCTGTATCGCAGCTAGTCCTACGCTACTTGAAGCTGCTGTGATCAAGATCGTTTTTCCTTTCGATAATCCACCAGCATGGATTACACCACCCCAAGCCGTCAAATACTGCATCCAGATTGAAGAAGCTTCTTCCCAGCTTAAACTATCGGGTTTGTGAACTAAAAAATTTTCTGGAATCAGAAGCTTGTCCGCATATGTCCCATATTTGGCTAGATTGTCAGTCGGAAGAATTGATACTGCATCTCCTGGAGAAAATTGGCGTACACCTTCACCGATTGCCAGAACTATGCCTGCTCCCTCATATCCCAGACGAGAAGGGAATACTGCCTTTTGAATATAAGTACCACACCGAAACATTACATCAGCCCGGTTGAGTCCGATCGTTTTCATCTGGATTAGAACTTCTCCTGCTGCTGGTAAAGCAACAGGAATTGTTTCTAATGTCAGAACATCTGTATCTCCAATACTATTGAAGCGCCAAGTCTTGGCCTGAAGTGCGTTAAATGACATCAATCACGACCTTAATATTGGCAGAGCGATCTTGAACAGCATCATGAGCTTCAATCGCTTGGTCTAGAGTAAAATGACGAGGATCAACAATAGGACGCAGTTTACCTTCCTCAACGAGACGAGTCGCGATCTTAAGGATATCACCATGATGAGCACGGCGATTGCCTGTTAACATCGGCATTAGGACGAATACCCCAGACACTGTGGCACACCGTAGAGATGAACTCGCTAAATTATGATTACCAAATGCAGCACAGCTGGTAATGTGGCCATAGTGAGTTGTCATGGAAAGTGAAGCTTCGAGTACTGGACCACCCACAGTGTCGTAAACAATGTTAAAACCTTGACTCTCAGGGCTTGCAGCAATAATGTCATCGGAAGATGCTGTTGTGTAATCGAGAGGTGTTGCACCGAGTTCTGAAATCAGTGATTGATCAGCTGTACGACCAGTCGCCCAAACAATTGCATCAAGTGCTTTTGCAAGCTGAACAACCATATAACCAACGCCACCAGCACCACCCTGAACCAGTACAGTTTGCCCTGGTTGGACCTTCGCATGATCCACTAAACCCTCCCAAGCGGTGAGAAAAGTCAATGGTAGTACTGCTGCCTCGCGCATAGAAATATTCCGTGGCTTTAATGCGATCAGATCAGCATCTGCTACAACATATTCTGCTAAAGATCCTTGAAGACCACGAACGCCACCAATCAGACCGTAAACTTCATCTCCAACGTTGAAGTGGGTGACACCTTCACCAACAGCAGTTACAACCCCAGCCATATCTGTTCCCAACACGGCAGGAAGCTCTGGCATAGCATATGGTGCTTCACCAAGACGAATTTTATAATCAATAGGGTTTACACCACTAGCATGAATACGTACTAGAACTTGTCCAGCTTCTGGTTGAGGTATAGGGAGTTCTACACGTTTAAATTCATGATCACCAAAATTTTCTAGGATAAGCGCATTCATCATCTCATTCATAGTTGTTCCTTATTCTTAACTGGGGGGATGATGTGCACAGTATCAAAGTAAAATAATCCAATAAATGATATTTATAGGATTTAATAATTCCTAAATAATGAATAATAAATATCATCTGCTCACTAAAAATATTCTAGTACAGTCTGTAAAGGCAGTTTAATTTAAACTGTCGTTAGTCTTTTCAAGGCTTAAAACGTTCAAAATATCTACAAAGTGGCTAAAAGTTGGAAACATAATTCTAAAAGGTCACAGCATCACAAAGAACATGAGCCAAAATAAAAAATGGGAGCTAAAAGTCCAGTTTTTTGTGACTTTGGAATTAGCTCTACGATGTTAATTTAAAAAAACTAAAAACAGGCATAGAAAATTTTCGCTAAAGATCTTTTTGATTTTCGATTTATAAAAAATATTGCTTTTTTTATACTATAGGGTAGTATAGTATTAATGTTAGCAAATAAGGAGGTCTGATGCCTAACCAGGTTGAAGACAAAAAAAAGATTCTTCTACGCGTCAGAAAGATCAAAGGTCAGACGCAAGCGATTGAAAAAGCGTTAGAAGACAATGTGGAATGTGTTGCAATTCTGCAACAAATTTGCTCTGTGCGTGGTGCTATTAATGGTTTGATGAATGAAATGCTGGAGGTTCATTTAAAGGACACATTAGTAACAGGTGAAACCACAGAACAACAACGAAAAGAAGAATTGGCTGAAATCGCCAAGATTCTAAAATCATATTTAAAATAGATCTGTATAAGGAATTATTGCATGAAGTCACGTGCTGCCGTTGCGTTTGGTCCTGGTCAACCTCTTCAAATTGTTGAAGTTGATGTTGCACCACCAAAGAAAGGTGAAGTATTAATCAAGATCTCCCATACCGGTGTGTGTCATACAGATGCATTTACTTTGTCTGGCGATGATCCTGAAGGTGTTTTTCCGGCTATTCTCGGGCATGAAGGTGCTGGTGTTGTAGTTGAGGTTGGTGAAGGCGTGACTAGCGTCAAACCAGGTGATCATGTTATTCCACTTTACACTGCTGAATGTGGCGAGTGCGTATTCTGTAAATCTGGAAAATCGAACTTGTGTATTTCCGTTCGCGAAACTCAAGGTAGAGGCGTAATGCCAGATGGCACCACTCGTTTTTCCTACAATGGTCAACCGATTTACCACTATATGGGCTGCTCAACGTTCAGTGAATACACGGTAGTGGCAGAAGTATCATTGGCTAAAATCAATCCTGAAGCCAATCACGAACATGTCTGCTTACTGGGTTGTGGGGTAACAACGGGTATCGGTGCAGTACACAACACGGCTAAAGTACAAGAAGGTGATACTGTTGCGGTCTTTGGTTTAGGTGGTATTGGTCTGGCAGTCGTACAAGCCGCACGTCAAGCTAAAGCAGGGCGTATTATTGTGGTTGACATGAATCCAGATAAATTTGCGCTGGCAAAAGAGTTTGGTGCAACGGACTTCTTGAACCCTAAAGATTACGATAAACCAATCCAGCAAGTCATTGTCGAAATGACTGGCTGGGGGGTAGATCATTCATTTGAATGTATTGGCAACGTGAATGTAATGCGTGCAGCTCTTGAAAGTGCACACCGTGGCTGGGGACAATCCGTAATTATTGGTGTAGCTGGTGCAGGTCAGGAAATCTCTACCCGTCCATTCCAACTGGTTACTGGTCGTAAATGGCTAGGTTCTGCCTTTGGTGGCGTAAAAGGTCGTACGCAACTTCCAGGAATGGTTGAAGATGCCATGAAAGGTAAGATTCAATTAGAACCATTTGTGACACATACGATGGGCTTGGATCAGATCAATGAAGCCTTTGATCTAATGCATGAAGGTAAGTCAATTCGTACTGTAATTCATTACGAATAATTGCGTCAGACCTTATAGTTTTCCATGCATGTGCATCATGATTGACATGCATGGAATCCTCTAAAACGGCACATTATCTGTAAAACCGATCTATTTGTGTAGGCATCGTGTATAGGTTCAACAAACCTGCCTACATTTTAAATCTTAATCACTATTCTCTGTGGAGAATGTCAGACTCTTTGTTTACTCGATTTCTCATGAAGTCTTGCTCAACATAGGTAATTGATTATGGAAATAATTGAGAAACATGCTTCTTTTGGTGGATCGCAAGAAGTGTATCGCCATCAGTCAACAGCATTAAACTGTTCAATGAAATTCTCAATATATCTGCCACCTCATGATAAAGATGAGAGGTTGCCAGTTTTATATTGGTTATCAGGACTGACTTGCAACGAACAGAACTTTATTACTAAAGCCGGAGCACAAAAGTATGCGGCTGAACATAAAGTCATTATTGTTGCACCAGATACTAGCCCACGTGGAGAGGATGTACCAGATCATGCAGATTATGATTTAGGCCAAGGCGCAGGATTCTATGTGAATGCAACACAAGCACCGTGGTCACAGCATTTCAAAATGTATGATTATATTGTGGAAGAGCTTAGAAATCTGATTGACCTGAATTTTCCGACCAACCAAGTCCAAAGCATTATGGGGCATAGCATGGGTGGTCATGGTGCATTAGTAATTGGGTTAAAAAACCCTGAGCTGTATAAAAGTATTTCTGCTTTTGCACCCATTGTTGCACCTAGCCAAGTACCTTGGGGGAAAAAGGCTTTTACACACTACTTAGGTGAAAACGAAACTTTATGGAAAAGCTATGATGCGATTGAATTAATCAAAAACGCTGAAGTTCATTTACCTATTTTAGTCGATCAGGGAACAGCTGATGATTTTCTTGAAGAACAGTTAAGACCTAAGCTTCTTAGTAATATTTGTTTGGAACAAGAATATCCTCTGACACTTAACTTAAGAGAAGGGTATGACCATAGCTATTACTTTATTGCGAGCTTTATAGAGAAACATATAGAGTTTCACAGCAAATTCCTAGCTAAATAACTTTCATAGTTATAAGGATGTACATGTTGTTCTTGAGTGCTTCTTGAGCAATATTTTTTGATTCAAATGTTAATGATATTAACTTGAATAAATTCATAGCATTATGCCGAAATAAACATCCAAATTTTGGCTCTGCTATGGAAAGTTGTTTTTAACCTTTGTACAACAAAACTTTCTGACATGCATACATTAGTAATGTCAGAATCAGTTTGAATTCTAATCAATTGTGGAGTTTTAGTCATGCTTAAAACAGCTTTATATGTCCGTCTTGAAGCTAAACCAGGTAAAGAAGACGAAGTGGAAGCTTTCCTTAAAGGCGGTTTACCTATTGTAATGGAAGAACCTGCGACAGTTGCGTGGTTTGGCCTACGTCTTGGACCTACAACATTTGGTATTTTTGATGCATTTCCTGATGAGGCGGGTCGCCAAGCACATTTATCTGGCAAGGTTGCAGCTGCGTTGATGGCTCAGGCCGAAGATCTATTCTCAGAGCCACCGTCTATTGAGAAAGTAGATGTTTTGGCGAGTAAACTACCAGGTTAAACCGACGCTTAAATGTATGAGGGTGCTGCCTGAAATTTTGAATGAAAGGCAGCACTTCAACCCTGTGATGTTTGTCAGAGGCTTTTATTCAAGTTGTGCTACTTTATTTATTGGTTTAATCCCATCATTTAAATGGGTCAATATCCAAAACAGGGCAGGGTAAATAAACGAATGCAACTATTTACATGCTTTATATTGAACCAATCTATCTAATTTACTGTCGCATTTGTACATCTGCTAAACCGTGCCAATCTGCTTTTAAAATATTTAATCATCGCTATTTTGTATGAGCCATTCATTGTTTTAGCCAATGCGTTCACGACCATGTCAGTAGTCATACGTGTTGATACCTTCGATCCAACAATCGCTCGTGAAAATACATCAATAATCAAAGTGGTATAGAACAAGCCTGAATGTGTTTAACCATCACTAAAGTCGGCAAGCTAAAATAATTTTAAAAAAATAGACGACTGGTCTATTTTTGTGTATAGTTAGCACATGGTGCAGTCAAAAGCCGCAGTGTTGTCCAATTTTTTAAAGTTTATTTGATGAATAACGGTGGTTTTTCAAATCAATTAGCTGATCATCCTAGGATAAAAATATGCTGAATTTTAATTTTTATAATCCGACCCGCATTATTTTTGGTGGCGATACAATAGCTAAAATCAATGACTATGTGCCTACAGAAGCAAAAGTATTAATGTTGTTTGGTGGTGAAAGTGCACGTAAGAATGGTACTTTAGCTGAAGTGCGTGAAGCATTAGGTGCAAGAGAAATTCATGAATTTGGCGGAATTGAGCCGAATCCGAGTTATGAAACCCTCATGAAAGCTGTAGAGCTGATTCGAGAACAAAAGATAGATTTCTTGATGGCTGTCGGTGGTGGATCGGTAATTGATGGTACTAAATTTATTGCAGCAGCAGTCAATTATACAGGGGATGCATGGGAAATTTTAGAAACCCATGGTACTAAAATTACTCAAGCTTTGCCTTTTGCGAGTGTACTCACCCTTCCGGCAACTGGTTCAGAAATGAATAGCGGTGGGGTAGTCACCAGAAAATCGACCCAAGCCAAATTGTCATTTAGCAGCCCCTATGTTTTTCCGCAATTTTCCGTACTTGATCCGAATAAAACTTTTAGCTTGCCGACGCGCCAGTTAGCAAATGGCGTGGTCGATGCATTTGTTCATGTCATGGAACAGTACTTAACTTACCCTGTGAATGCACAAGTACAAGATCGTTTTGCCGAAGGTATATTGCAAACTCTGATTGAGATTGGACCGAAAATCTTAGAAGATTCAGCAGATTATGACACGCGTGCGAATTTGATGTGGGCTGCTAGCATGGCACTGAATGGGCTAATTGGAGCTGGTGTACCACAAGATTGGTCAACCCATTTGATTGGACATGAGCTCACGGCTTTACATGGTATTGATCATGCTCGTACCTTGGCCATTGTGTTGCCGGCCAATCTACAAGTGCGTCGTCAAGAGAAGCGAGAAAAATTACTACAGTATGCAGCTCGTGTCTGGCAGATTGTCGAAGGTGATGAAGAACAACGTATTGATACTGCTATTGCTCGTACTCGAGCCTTCTTTGAGCAACTTGGATTGCCGACTCGTATTAGCGATTATGGACTGGGGGAGACAGATATTGAGATCATCATTACGCAACTTAAATCACACAATCTTACACAGCTTGGCGAACATAAAACTGTTTCATTAGAGATCAGTCGCCAAATTCTCGAGACGAGTATCTAAATAAGCGTATCTGTCATGGTCACGTTACACGACAAGTGATCATGCAACAATGCTCCTCAATCCTGAAAAATATCGGAGAAATAACATGAAAATTTTAATCGTTTTAACCTCACATGATCAACTTGGCAATACTGGTAAGAAAACAGGTTTCTGGCTAGAAGAACTTGCTGCACCGTATTACACCTTTATTGACTCTGGTGCTGAAGTTACGCTGGCGTCGCCTCAAGGTGGGCAGCCACCACTAGATCCGAAAAGTAATTTGGCCGATGCGCAAACTGAAACCACTCATCGTTTTGAAGCTGATCCAACTGCAATGCAAGCATTGGCACAGACGCATAAACTTAGCGAAATTTCTGTAGCTGATTATGATGCAGTGTTTTATCCAGGCGGGCATGGCCCATTGTGGGATTTAGCAGAAGATCCGATTTCAATTTCTCTGATTGAACAGGCGATTCTGTCTGGCAAACCTGTTGCAGCAGTGTGTCATGCCCCAGGTGTTCTTCGTCATGTGAAAGCGAGTAATGGAGCGCCTTTAGTCAGCGGTAAATTAGTGACCGGTTTTACCAATACTGAGGAGACTGCTGTAGGTTTGACTGAAATTGTACCATTTTTAGTCGAAGACATGCTTAAAGAAAACGGTGGTCATTATTCTAAAGTGGATGATTGGCAAGTACATGTTCAAGTAGATGGCTTGCTGGTTACTGGACAAAATCCAGCCTCTTCTGCTGCAACCGCTACAGCATTACTTCAATTGTTGAAATAAAGAGTAGCTAGTCTCTGTTGTGGTGCTTTGCAGTGAATAAAACTTCTGACTTTGAGCAACTGGCGCAATAAGCAAAATAATCGTCACTTAATGGTGAAGGGCCTGAGTGAATAGCTTTCCTTCCTTTATTTTTCTATATACAGGAAGGAAGGGTATTTTTTTAATTTAGATCAATTTAGTCATGATTACTTGGATACAATGAAATGTAAGCCAGCAAACTTTTTCAAAACTTAAGCTTAGGCCCTTATGTTTTGCAAAACCGTATTGTATTGCCACCATTAACGCGGTCGCGCCCTCGGCTATTAGGGCTGATAGTAATGTTAAAGTCTTTATTGAGACCGGGCCCAGTGTAGGGACCTTGGCTGATCCTTCAATGCCACGTGCTTTAAGCAATGCAGAAGTTAAAGAATTAGTGCAACTCTATGCTCAAGCTGCACGCAATGTCTTGGCTGCTGGTTTTGATGGGGTTGAAATTCATTGTGCAAATGGTTATTTGGTGAATCAATTTATCTCTGCACATAGTAACCACCGTGAAGATGAATATGGTGGATCACTAAACAATCGTTTGCGTTTTTTACGTGAAGTAGTACAGGCAGTTGCTGAGGTAGTTGGTGCAGATCGTTTAGGAGTGCGTTTTGCCCCCTTATTTGAAAGTACAGAGGAAGATCGTGTTTACATGGGTTTAGTTGAAGATGATCCACATGTGACTTATATTGAGGCCATAAAGATACTTGAAGAAGTTGGGATTGCCTATTTATCGATTGCAGAAGCTGATTGGGATAATGCACCAGAACTTCCTCATGATTTTCGTAGAGATGTCAGAGACACTTTCAGTGGTCGGATTATTTATGCAGGTCGATATACGGCAGAAAGAGGGACTCGAATTTTAGAGGCAGGACTGGCCGATTTAATTGCATTTGGACGCCCATTTATTGCGAATCCAGATTTACCCGATCGCATCGCTAATGGCTGGCCATTGAATGCAGTAGATGCAAGCACTATGTATAGTGGGACGGAAAAAGGCTATATTGATTATCCGGCTTACGCAGATTAATCTCGACTAAGTGAGTTATTTTGCCAACCTTTGTAGTTGGCAAAATAAGGACTTAGGATTGCTGTTGCCAGCACAATTTCTTCTTAAAACAAATTCTTAAAATTTTTTAGCTGTGTAATGAGCCAACCAGCCAGTGGAAAAGAAATTAGTTGCGTTACTGGCACTAATACTATGACTTCAATCAACACCATCATCGGGAAACTTTGATGCTGAGTAATTGGCTTTAATAAAGTGAGAACCAGTAATAGTGTGGGATATAAGCCTAAATAACCAACTAAAATACGAGTCATGAGGGCTTTAGAAGGAGAATTCATTGTGCGCTATACTCATTCATGGATTGTAAATTGATCTAATAGCAACACATTAATAAATAATCATCGGATCGCTATCATGAATTATTAATTACGTATTTGATATTCAATTCAATTTTTATGAATCTTCACTTTTTAATAGAAATTTAGTTGCTCTCAGAGCTTGATGTAATGGTGTTTTATCTTTTTGCAACTTACTCAGTAATGCTGCACCTAACCACATTTGGTAAAGTACTTGTGCCAAAGTCGAGGCCTCAGTATCTGCTTGGATAGATTGATCCTGTTTACCCAAATCAATTAAACCAGCAATCCGTTGGATTACATCATCGACGCCAGCGGACATAATGGAGCGCATATCTTCAGATAGATCGGCAACTTCTGCGGCAAGTTTCACAATTAAACAGCTATCCGCCCAACCACACTGTGTTTCAGGATCTTCTATCCATAAATTAAAATACTCAATCAGCTTTTGATAAGGGGATTTATCACTACGCCATACATCATTTAAACGGACTTGGTAATTATCTACATAATGCTGTACCAATTCACATCCGAAAGCTTCCTTGGATTGGAAATAATGATAAAACGAGCCTTTAGGGATTTCACAGCTCTGTAAAATTTCCTGTAATCCTACGCCAGTAAAACCTTTATGCAAAATCAGGTCTGAACTGGTGTTAAGAATGTGTAAGCGCTTCGCTTCAGACTTTTTAATAGGATTAGGCTTCATATTAATTATTTACTCTATTGTAAAAAATAGACCAGTCGTATTGTTTTTTATTATAACTCATCTACAATGGGTGTAAAGAAATTTTAATCATAATTTTTGATTGTGAAGAGAAATACTTCTAAATAAAACATGGAGTTATATGTGTGAAAACAGTTATTAATCAACGCATCGTTTTAGCTAAACGGCCAGTGGGTGAGCCAAAACACAGCGATTTTCGTATTGAACAAGTTGAACTCAATGAACTTAAACAAGGCGAGATATTGTTAAAAACCATTCACTTGTCACTCGATCCTTATATGCGTGGTCGCATGAGTGATGCTCCTTCATATGCAGCACCGGTTGAAATTGGCGAAGTGATGGTCGGTGGAACAGTCAGTCAAGTGGTAGCCTCTAAAAACCCAAAATTCAAAGAAGGCGAGTGGGTTCTTTCAGGAAATGGCTGGCAGGGCTACGCAATTTCTAATGGGAATGCATGTCAAAGCTTAGGTATGCAACCTGAACATCCATCTTGGGCATTGGGTATTTTGGGAATGCCAGGATTTACTGCTTATATGGGGCTGTTGGACATTGGTCAGCCTAAAGCCGGTGAAACTTTAGTCGTTGCAGCTGCAACGGGACCTGTTGGTGCTACGGTTGGACAGATTGGCAAAATTAAAGGTTGTCGCGTGGTTGGCGTCGCAGGTGGGCCTGAAAAATGTCGTTATGCAGTAGAAGAACTCGGCTTCGATGCTTGTATCAATCATCATGATGAAAATTTTGCAGAACAATTACAACAAGCAGTTCCTAACGGTATTGATATTTATTATGAGAATGTGGGGGGTAAAGTGTTTGATGCGGTATGGTCATTGCTTAACTCTGCGGCACGTGTACCGGTGTGTGGTGTGGTTTCCCAGTATAACGCTACCGAGCAAGTACAAGGGCCAGACCGTTTACCGGGCTTTATTTCCACCCTTTTAAAAAAGCGTATTCGCATGCAAGGCTTTATTATTTTTGATGATTATGGCAGTCAGTATCCGGAATTCTATCAGCAAATGTCTGAATGGTTGAAAGACGGAAAAATCAAATATAAAGAGCATATGGTGCAAGGTTTAGATAACACGATCAATGCTTTCAATGGTATGTTGAAAGGCGAAAACTTTGGCAAAGTGGTTGTAAAAATTTAAAAAAATAGGAATTATCATGATTACACTACATCATTTAGATCAATCACGTTCTTTTCGCATTTTGTGGTTACTTGAAGAAATCAAGCAGCCTTATGAGCTGAAACGCTATTATCGTGACTCACGCACGCATTTGGCCCCTGACTCTTTAAAAACCATTCATCCTTTAGGGAAATCTCCAGTATTGGAATGGGATGGCAAAGTTATTGCAGAGTCAGGCGCAATCGTTGAGTTATTAATTCAGCAACTTGCGCCACATTTAGCGCCAGATATGGATGAACCTACCTATGTCGATTATCTACAGTGGATTCATTTCTCAGAAAGCTCTGCCATGCTGCCATTTTTGTTAAAAACGTTTAATGCGATTGAAACCAAGCAGGGCACGAAGTTGGTATTTCTAGAAAATTATACTCAAGTTGAGTTTGATAAAGTATTTAGCTATTTAAATGAATATTTAAAAGATAAAGAATTTCTAGTGGCAGACCGTTTAACCGGTGCTGACTTTATGATGGGCTTTGGACTACATGCTTTAGTTCATCATATGGGACAAGGTGAAAATTATCCCCATATCCAACGTTATGTAGCAGGTTTAAGCCAACTACCTAGCTGGCAAGCCGCATTACAAATTGAACAAAATGGTGTGAAAAGTCAAAAATAGTAAGATTGATTTTTTAAAGGTAATTTAGAAAAACAATCATGATTGACAAGTACATCTGGTTAAAAAATAAGCTGATACTTATTTAAATTAAACGCCCAATGAATTTCATCGGGCGTTCTCTATTTTAAAGATAAGGAATTACCATTATTTAAGACAAGTTTCGCCTATTCTTTCACTGCAAATTCCTATCAGAAGAGTTTGAATATTACGACGGTTACGTCGAAATATATAATCAACTTTTGACAGAAACGTGACAAACGCACAGCAAGATTAAATTATTCTTCGGGGTATTAAACAAGTCATCTATATCATTTTAATAACATAAACACATATGCGTAAAAATCACGCCCCAGTTTAACTGGCAATAGTTTTTGAACCCTTGTATTAAAACTTGACGAGTCGCTTTTTAGCATATCCCCAGAATGATTCTATGCCGTTAATATGACGCTCCCCGCATGCAAATTCGTTGTCCCCATGATTCACTCTTAAATGTTTGTCAAAACCAATATCAACTAAACCATCATAGCCTCTCCATCCATCTGTATTGATCACAGAATCAAGCTCTATATGCCCCCGAATAATACCCTGTAGCGTAGCTTTGGAGCAATCAGGCACAATTTCTGTGTATACGTTTCCATCTCTTTTGAGTAGTCCAAATACAATGGTTTTTCCTGATGCACCACGTCCACGTTTTCCTCGAATACGACGAGCACCAAAGTAGGATTCATCAAGTTCAACGATACCGTTGAAAGGAGATATTTCCTCACATTGTGCCGCAATCTTTTTACGCAACCTGATGTAAATTGTATTGATGAAACGTACAGAAATATTGGTGAGTTTAGCTGTATCTGAAGCAGTTAAATCCATGGCAAAAAAGCGAATGATCTGTCTGAATTTTGCCTCTGTGATTCTTGAACGGGAATAGTATCTATTTTTTGCTTTCATATAAGGAAGTTACCATACTTTTTGATATGCTTAACTTCCTAAGCCCCCTAATAATTATAAAAAATCAGTTCTACATCTTTTTAAAAAATCTAAATATAGGTGGGGAAATTACATGGATTACAAAAACACCTAACTTGTTTTAAGAATTTTTTAAGATTCAATTCTTAGTGTTTTAGTCATGATTAGATGAAAAAATAAGCTAAGGAGTTTTCAATGAATATGCTTTATACCCATAAACCGAACTACTATTTTTTTGCTCATAAATTTGTTTTATTTCTTGAAAGTTATATTAAAAATCATCCTCAAGAATTGATCACAAGCTTTAACTTACAAACGATCTACGACTTGTTCAGTCATGACCGAGCTTCGAGTACAACAAATCTTGAAGGTATTTTAAATATCGCCGATGAATACATGCTTGAGACAGATGAAGGGCAGCAGCCATTAATTCACGCATATCATGTTCATCTTGATAACCATGTTTTAACCTTAGAGTTTAATGCTAAAGCGATGATCAGCTTGAAGTCAGGACAAAGTCTTATTAGTCCTCAAGCTGCATAATCTAGAAATTCCTCTTGATACACTTAACCATGAATCTCCTTTGGTTAAGTGTTTTTTTATATAGCTGTTTTAAGTAAATTTATTCGTTATGATATTTTTAATTTTGTTGAAAATATTGAATCTCATGAATAAAGACTTCAATTCTGACACTTATACGGTTGATGAAAATATTGCCAATACAATTCTTTGGCTTATGCAACATCAAGATATTTTTGATTCATTTCATTTTGATGTACATACACAGGAATTATCCGTAACGCATGCTGCTGGCGTAGACATTATTCGTCAAGGCATGTTTCTAAATGCAAAATATGGAATTTTAGTTACTTCGATCTAATCTCAACAGTACAGAAAAAACCTTGTCGATTGACAAGGTTTTTATATTTTATGCACTCATTGCATCTATAGAGAGTTCTGCCACCGTTGGTTTAGGTTTTTCAGCAGTTAAACCTAATTTAGCAAATAAGACTTGATCTTTACCTTCACCAGTGTTTGGTGTTGTTAGTAATTTATCACCAGAGAACAAAGAGTTTGCTCCAGCCATAAATGCTAAGGCTTGATCAGAATCACTGAGGGATTCACGTCCTGCAGATAAACGGATATAGCTGTGAGGCATAATAATACGTGCAACAGCAATAGTACGAATCCATTCAGTAACATCTAACTTTTCTACATCTGCAAGCGGAGTACCTTCAATTGGAACAAGCATGTTAATTGGTACTGATTCAGGGTGAACGGGCATAGTAGAAAGCTCATGCAATAAACCAATACGGTCATTACGAGTTTCACCTAGTCCAACAATACCACCACTACAAACTTTCATCCCAGCCTGACGCACATGATCAAGTGTATTTAAACGGTCATCAAAACTACGTGTACTAATGATGTGTGAATAATATTCACGAGAAGTATCAAGGTTGTGATTGTAGTAATCTAAACCAGCATCTTTTAATCGTTCTGCTTGAGATTGGTTTAACATCCCCAAAGTCATGCAAGTTTCTAAACCTAATGCTTTTACTTCACGAACCATTTCGAGAACATAAGGCATATCACGTTCATGTGGATTACGCCAAGCAGCACCCATACAAAAACGTGAAGAACCAGATTCTTTTGCAGAAATAGCTTCACGAATAACTTTATCAACAGCAATGCGTTTTTCCGCTTCTAATTTAGAATCGTAATGAGCAGATTGAGAGCAATACTTACAGTCTTCAGGACATTTACCTGTTTTGATTGAAAGTAGTGTGCTTACTTGAATGGTATTTGCTTGGAAATGTTGACGATGAACGCGTTGTGCTTCAAATACTAAATCTAAAAAAGGTTGATCATATAAGGCTTGGATTTCATCACGAGTCCAGTCATTACGTAGGGTCATTGTTATATCCATGATGATTGATTACAAAGATTGAGATTAATCATACAGAAATCATGCCAAAGCCAAAGGGCAAAAAACATCATTTTTCTATGTGATGGACAATTGGTTGTCGCAATTGTTGTTGAATCGCCCAATCAATATGTACGTTTACAATCTCATCGTGCCAAGGTTTTGCTTCTTGCAACTTAGCAACGATTTCATTCGAGTATGGCGCATTTCCAAGTCCGATTGCAATATTACGTTTAAATGATTGATACCCTGTGCGACGTATCGGGCTGCCTTCAGTATTGGCTAAAAATGTAGCTTCATCCCACTGCCAAATATCGAGCAAGCTAATATTGTCTAAACTATGTCTTGGATCAAAATCAGGAATTGTGGCTGTTTTAGCAAAGCCATTCCAAGGGCAAATTAACTGACAATCATCACAACCAAAAATTCGATTACCAATTCCAGTGCGGTATTCTTCTGGGATTATGCCTTTATATTCAATGGTTAGATATGCAATACATTTTCGAGCATCTAACATATAAGGTTCAACAATCGCTTGTGTAGGGCAGATATCAATACACGCTGTACATGAGCCACAATGAGCTGTTGCAGGTTGATCAAAAGGTAGATCAAGCGAAGTAAATAACTCACCTAAAACAAAAAAGGAACCTGATTTTTTATGAATAAGTAAAGTATGTTTCCCTGTCCAACCCATACCTGCACTTTCAGCAAGCGATTTTTCAAAAATTGGTGCTGAATCAGCAAATGGACGTGATTCGAAATCTCCAACTTTTTCTTTGATGCGTGTAGCTAAAGTTTTAAGTCGACCACGCATAACTTTGTGATAATCGCGACCACGTGCATAACGTGCGATAATGGCTGAATTTGGTTCAAATGGTACATAACGGGGCTTTGGCGATGCTACAAGATAGTTCATACGCACACAGATAATACTTTTTGTGCCTGGCACGAGCAAAGTTGGGTCTGCTCGTTTATCCAAGTTTTCCTCTAAATAGTGCATGTCAGCATGATAGCCGCGTTTTAAATATTCTTTAAATCTCGGCATTTGATCTTGAGCATCTGGTTTGGCAATGACACAATCAGAAAAACCCAATTCCAAAGCTTGTGCTTTTATCCATGTTTTAAGTTCTTGAGGATCAAGCTGCTGAATCTCAATCTTTTGAGAAGTGTTGTGAGATGAGGAAGTGGAAGCCATAAACCAATAATAAGGAGAAAATCATGCAACGATCAGTTTACCATAGCCAAGTTTATGATAGTCAAAGTATACAAGCATGGGAGCGTCGATGGTTTGCTCAACAGAATTCCTCTTTAGGTTTAATGCAGCAAGCAGCTTGGACAATAGCGCAAAACTTAAATAAACAATTTCTAGCTAAAAAAATTAACCATATCGCGGTCTGGTGTGGTCAGGGCAATAATGCAGGTGATGGCTATTATATAGCTGCATTTTTAAAGCAGCAGGGATTTAAAGTAACCGTGTTTGCTACAGAGCTAGGTCATTCTGAGGATTTACAACAGGCATTTCATTACGCACAAAGCCAACAAGTTGATACACAAACAATTGACTATTTATTGTCTGAACATGAGATAAACCAAGACTTACCCATATTCGATTGTCATATAGATGCTTTATTTGGGATCGGATTAAATCGAATGCTGGATCAAAAATGGCAAAATATTATTCACCTCTATAATCTGCAAACAGGTTTCAAAGTGTCGGTTGATATTCCTAGTGGAATTCATGCAGATACTGGTCAGGCTTTACCTTGTGCAATTCAAGCAGATCAAACTTTTACCCTATTGGGATACAAAGCTGGATTGTTTACAGGACAAGGCAAGGAGTATGTGGGAAAACTGCATTTAGTCAGCTTGATCCCAATTGATGCAGAATTAAAACCACTTGCTTATTTATCTCCTGAACGAATTGCTTTACCGAAGCGCAAAGCCTTTGGTCATAAAGGAAGTTATGGACATGTGCTAGTCGTCGGTGGACACGCCGATATGGGAGGTGCAGTCATTATGTCTGCTGAAGCTGCTTTTCATGCTGGTGCTGGCAAAGTTACAGTGGTTTGCCATTCTAAACATCATCAAGCAATTCTAGCGCGTTCACCTAATATTATGGTGAGAGATATTAATGTGCTTGATCAAGAGCTTATTCAACATTTATTAACACAGGTCGACGCAGTCTGTTTTGGAATGGGTTTGGGACGAGATGAATGGGCTGAAAAGATCTATCAATTATGGTTTGATTTACTTAATAAAAATTCACATTTAGAAGTTGTATTGGATGCTGATGGATTATGGTTTTTGGCTCGATATCCGCAGCAATTAAGTACACATGTTTATGCAACTCCACATTCAGGTGAGGCAGCAACTTTGTTGGGGTGTAAAGCTGCAGATATAGAACAAGATCGAATTGCAGCGATTTATCAGCTACAACAAAAATATACAGGACAATGGGTGCTTAAAGGTGCAGGGAGTCTGACTTTAGATGATCAATTATGGATTTGCACTCAAGGTAATGCGGGGATGGGAACGGGTGGAATGGGGGATGTACTGGCAGGCATGATTGCGAGTCTAAAAGCGCAATTTCATGAGCAAGTGGCATTACATGAAATTGTCAGCTTACATGCACAAGCAGGGGATTTACTCGCTGAACAAGGGATTAGAGGCTTGCAAGCACACGAAATGGGGAAGGTGATTTATCAAGTTGTAAATCAGTAAATCTTAACGCCTTCTACTACTCGAACGACTGCGTCCACGAGCCATCCCGCCTAATGCATTTAAAACAGCCATTTTGCTCATACTTCCCGAAGCGTGGGCATGGCAAATAGCAGCTGCTAGGGCATCGGCTGCATCGGCTTGCGGTTGAATAGTAAGGTTAAGTAGTTTCATCACCATCATTTGGACTTGTTCTTTTTCGGCTGCACCATAACCAACCACAGACTGTTTAATCTGACGTGCTGTGTATTCAGCTACTTGTAAGTCTAAATTCACCAAGGCGGCAATCGCAGCACCGCGTGCCTGACCAAGTTTCAAAGCTGAATCAGGATTTTGAGCCATAAATACTTGTTCAACAGCAGCTTCGGTAGGACCGTGAAATTTAACGATACGCTCAATACCTGCGAAAATTCTTTTTAAACGCTCAGGCATTTCTTGTGTTTCTGTACGAATGGTACCCGCATCGACAAAGCGTAGCTTATTACCATCCTTTTCGATAATCCCGTAACCTGTTAAGCGTGAACCAGGATCAATACCAATAATGAGTGACATGCAGCACTATAAAAATAAAAGAATGTTGATATTGTTACATATAGCCTTTTGCCTTGTACAATTTTTTGTTGGTAAAAATTTCAGTCATTTAAAGAGTCGATTTAAAAGATTTTGACTAGTAGGAGTGTGATTTAAAAAATTTGTTTGAATTATTTGAATGACGTAAAGAATTTCCTTTTTTGTATTAAATATGAGCAAGTATTTTAGTTTTTAAAGATTTATGGAGAAAAAGTTTGCATTAAATTAGCTAAGGGCGTATAAAGCTAACTCGCTGATGCGGGGTGGAGCAGTCTGGTAGCTCGTCGGGCTCATAACCCGAAGGTCGTTGGTTCAAATCCAACCCCCGCATCCAATTTATTTTGCTCTGTGATCTATAAAAACGTTGTTGTTTTCTTAAACAGTAACGAGTTAGCTGAAATAAACCTAAAAAGCTAAAATTATTATTAAATCCTAGTTATGCTCTGTTTCCTTACCTAGTGTTGTAGTAAATCCAAGTTGTCACTTGAGCTCAGTCATGAGTATTTAAGTTTTGAAAATTATCAATGAATGGCATATTGCCACTGCCACAAATGGCAATGAAATTAATGTACAAATTATTCCCCTCAAACGTCAGCAAAGCACGCTTAATGGCTTTAAATGGGTTGAGGTAGGAAAAAAAATCCTTTTACAATCTGGTCAAGAAATTGAATTTAATCTTGATGGTAGAAGTTTTTATACATCACCAAACCAGTTGTATCGACTAAATTAGTCATATTTGAGCCTAACATAGAAATATTGTTACATTTTTAGGTTGGGCTTTATTGGATTATCCCCTTAGTTATAATTGTTTTTTTAGTTATTTATTAATATAAAATCCTTATAATTCAATAGACCTCTTGCAAAAATCATTTTTCAACCAACTCCATGTTGTAAATTGCAGCAATTAAATTCAGACGTAAACCCATGCGTTTACGCCTATTTCGATAACGTGTAGCCAGA
>NZ_JBPKBJ010000049.1:0-24392 GCF_051390655.1 Acinetobacter sp. P1(2025) | reverse complement strand
CATCTTTACTTTTTCATATTTCATGTACTCATGATAGTAGAACATGACTTTTTAATGTGGATAAAAAACAAACAAAACGTTGATCGTTTTTTGATTTTTGCAAGAAGTCTATTTTAATTCACGTGCGTATAGATTTAATGCTAAGCACGATAGTGATAACAAATACCAATAAATAATTGATACTGGAGATCTTTCCTATGTTAAAAAAAATTGCATTAGCAGCTTTGTTAGCAGCTGGTTCAAGTGTAGCTATGGCAGACAATGATGTTGGTTGTGGTGCTGGTACACAAATTTGGGCAGGACAAAAAGGTATTGCACCTAAAATCCTTGCTGCGACTACAAATGGTATTTTTACTAACCAGTTATTAGGTATTACTTTCGGTACTTTAGGATGCCGTCAAGGTGGAACTGTTACGGCTCAAGTCGTTACATTTACAAATGAAAATGCTGAATCTTTAGCGCGTGATATGGCAGTAGGTCAAGGTGAAAGCTTAAACGTACTTGCTGAACTTATGCAGATCAAAGCAACAGATAAAGCGCGTTTCTTTGCTGTTTCTAAAGCAAATTTTGCTGAAATTTACTCAAGCAAAAATAAAAATACGCTTCAAGTTTTAGATTCTTTACAAAGTGTAATGGCGAAAGACGCTGTACTCAAAGCTTACGTTTAATACGTTTGAACATAAAACCCTGTCTTAATGGCAGGGTTTTCTTATAGATAATTTATTCTTAATAATCTTAAAATTTGCGACTGAATGAAATTAATAACTTGTACCATTACTACTTTAATGTGCCATTTTGCACATGCTTCAGTTGAAACCGATATACAAAATTATTTGAAGATTGCCGAGCAGAAACAACTGCACCAAGACATCACATGGCAACGCCTAATGTATGCTGATCAATCGCAAAAAAGTGAGGTTGCTTATGATGGATATTTTTACGCAAAAGATGGAAAAAATAATTTAAAAAATGAATTAGAAGCCGATGTAAAAGCTTTATTTATTAATTCAGCTGAGAATCAATCGATTCGTTGTAAATTTCCTGCTCGTAGCCGTTGGTTGATCCAACAACTCAATATTGATATCGAAAAGCTTCCAATCGTGAAGTGTCCTGAGTTTGATCAATGGATTAATCAAATTAAACCTTATAAAGCCACGTTGATTTATGCAACTGACTTTATGGGGAATCCTAGTTCGATGTTTGGGCATACCTTACTACGTTTAGATCCTAAAGATCAGAAACAACTGAACTTAGTTTCATACGCAGTAAACTATGCAGCGACAGTCAGTGGTGAAGATAATTGGTCATTTGCTTGGAAAGGTCTAACAGGGCAGTATCCTGGTGAATATTCTTTAATGCCTTACTATCGTAAAGTAAAAGAGTATGGTGACTTTGAAAGCCGTGATTTGTGGGAGTATGAGTTAAATTTAACCCCTGAAGAGACTCGTTTCTTAGTCGAACATATCTGGGAAATGCAGCATGTAAGTTTTCCTTATTATTTCGTAAGTGATAATTGTGCATATCGTTTACTTGGATTAATTGATTTAGTTCGTCCGAACTTAGATTTAAAAAAACAATTTAATTATGCTGCAATTCCGATTGAAACGTTAAAGGCAGTTGATCAACAAGACTTAGTCAAAGAGGTGGTCTACCGTCCAGCCTTGGAAACTCAATTATTATCACAAGCAAAACAACACGGTACACCGCTGGCTAAAGTTGCCCATCAAATTGCATTTCAAGATATTCAAAAGGCTCAACCTTTATTAGAGAAATTTAATCAACACGATCAAGCAAAAATCTTAGAAATGGCATATGACGATTTGTATCTGCAATATATCAGTCGTCAAGTTGATGCAGACTTTGCACAGCCGCAGCTAAGACAACTACTTGCCGAGAGAAGCCAAATTGATGTTGAAAAGCAACGTCAAGAGCCTAAGCGTCCTAAAAAGCAACCTGTTGAAGGACATCATGCGAGAAATCTATCTGTAAATGTCGGTGAACTACAAGGACAGAAGTTTATTGAGTTAGGACATCGTCAGGCTTACCATGATCTGATTGATCCTCAAGGTGGTTATCGTTTAGGTACTCAATTATTGTTTCTAGACGGTAATATTCAATATCGTGATGATCAACTCAAGCTCGAACATTTAGATTTATTGACTGTAAATTCGTATAACCCTATTCAGCCATTTAAATCACCCATTACTTGGGGATTTAATTTAGGTTGGAAACAAGAAGCTCTAGATCAAGGAAATTTTAGTGATGATCAGCAGCATGGTGTTATGAACCTAAATATGCAGGTCGGCTACAGCTTAGCTGATTATGATCGTCGACATTTGTGTTATGCCCAAATGCAAAGTCATTTTCAAGGTGGTCGTTCGCTGGATAAAGGTTGGCGAGTTGGTTTAGGACCAACGGTTGGTTGTATGAACAAATGGACGGACAATATTAATAGTGTTGTGCAAATTGAATTGCCTTACTGGGCAGATCAAAGTCAGTGGAATCTAAGAGTAGGTTCTCAACTCCAATATAGTTTAAGTTCAAATAATGCTTTAAGGTTGAATTGGAACTTCGAACAGCAAGATCATAAAGACTGGAGTAAAGTTGGGTTGGGCTATGTTTGGTTCTTCTAATATTAAATTTTAAAGAGTTTGATAGATTAAAAATCTATCAAACTTCAACAATAACAAAGTATTTTTTTACAGTTTCAATCACTTCAAATGTACCCACAAATGCAGGTGGGATAATACCTGCTTGACCCGCAGAAACTTCAATATATGAATCTGTTTTGGCATCATGAATACGAACAACGCCTTCAATGACTTGAAAGAACTCTTGTTTATTATCGGCAAACTGAATGTTCCAAGCACCCACTTCACATTGCCAAATTCCACATCCCATATGTGGGTGTGTATATAAGTCATAGGTAAGACGTTGTGGATTGCCCTTAACCAAACGATCAGGCCGAGGATAATCAATGCTGGCTTCAGATTGAATTAACTCACCAAAGCCTGCTAATTGGATTGAAGACATGACAATGCTCTGATTAATAACTTTCAGGGACAGCGCTTAAAAACTCACGACGTGCATCTTTGTCCGTTTTAAAATCACCCACAAAAGAAACAGTACGAGTGGTAGATTCTTGCTTACCAACACCGCGCATCATCATACACATATGTGCAGAATCGATCACTACAGCCACACCACGTGCTTGTGTCACCTCGGCAACAGCTTCAGCAATTTGTTGTGTTAAGTTTTCTTGAATTTGCAAACGGCGCGCAAACATTTCTGTAATACGTGCAAACTTAGATAAACCTAAAACCTGACCTTCAGGCAAATATGCAATGTGGACACGACCGTAAAAAGGGAGTAGGTGATGTTCACAAAGTGAATAAAATTCAATATTTTTAACCAATACCATTTCATGGTTATCGGATGGAAAAACCGCACTATTTGTAACTTCTTCAAGTGTTTTACTATAACCAGAAGTTAAAAAAGAAAAAGCTTTAGCCGCACGCATAGGCGTATCTTTGAGGCCAGGACGATTCAAATCTTCGCCAACGGCAGTTAAGATATTTGCGTACGATTGCTGCATAGACATAACAATGTTCACTTAGGTGGGTTGAACAAAACGGGAATTGTATCAGAAAACGATTCAAAAACTTAATTTTGAGTCAAATGCCGATTATTGTTTGTACTTTGGATTCTTTTCTGCACGTTTTAGTAGCACGAGAACAGCACCCGTACCACCTTGATTTTCAGGTGCACTAACAAACGCAAGAACATCACGATGTTGTCTAAGCCAGCCATTTACATAGGTTTTCAAAATCGCTTCTGGACCTTTACCATGAACAATTTTGATGACATTTTGATTTTCGTCTTTAGCCATCTGAATGATTTGTAAAACTGCGGCGCGTGCTTGCTCGACAGTACAACCATGTAAATCTACAGCTTCAAACCAGCGAATTTTACCTGCTTTTAAGTCTTCAAATACCTTGTGCTGTAAAGTTGCAATTCGATAGCTTAATGCAGCTTGGCTTGCCACAGGATTTAAAATCGCTTGAGTATCTGAAATCTCAGTGAGTTCCTGTTCAGCGCTACCTTCAGCTGCTGCACGTTTTGCAAGGGTTTGCGCATCAATTTTTTTTACGCGCTTTGGTTTGATTTGTGCAATGTTACCGTTATCAATTGGCTTTACGCCTGTTAAGGCTTTTTTAAAAAGCTCAGTATCTTCCATTTCTTCTTCAACAGCTTGAGATTTTTTCATCTCTGCTTGTTTAGCAAGATTGCTGGATTGAGGATTTGAGATTTGCTTTTTAAAAGCTTTCAGTAAATTAAACTGATCTTTAGAAAGCGAAGAATCATTTTTACTCATAATTTTAAGAAAATATGTAAGATACGAGAGGGATGGAAAATTATAGTCTGAAACCGTGTTGATTTGAACTGAATCAGATTCACATAATTTTTTTGATCAATGAAAGCTTGGTAGTGGTCTATTCTAAAAACAATTATTGATTATCTAAATCATCTTATTTCATATTGATGGTTTATATAGCCTATATTTTATAAAAAGCTCACCACTAAGCATAATTTCACTTTCCAGCTCAAATCCTAATAAATAAACTCCTTTTAATTTATTTCTTGTAGGGGGTAATAAAATCGTGATTGATTCTATCCCCATTTCATTAAATGCTATTCTTATAATTTCATTAAAGATTTTCTTGCCGAATCCCCAGTATTGAGGATGTAACACTAGTGCTAAATCAGCATCTCCATCTTCATATTGTAACCCACCCCAACCTGCAAATTTATTGTCGACTAGAAATGCCCAAGGACCATAACCATGGTCTTGCCATTGTTTTTCTTTTCCCTTAACCCAAGCGAGACATTGTTTTTCATCAAATAGGCTATCTTTAGCCAAAGGCATATGTTTGAGCACTCGGTCGTTAGTTAGCAACGAAATAATGTCAGCGATTTCAATATTACTTAGAAGACAAAACTCAATATTCAATGTTTATTCCTAAAAATATGAATAGTTCTTTATTATAAAATTTAAATGATTATTCATAATTATTCTTTTTCAAAATAAGATTGAGATATGAAAAAAAGCCCAATCATAAGAATTGGGCTTTGCATTGAGCTATAAATTTAAATTTGCTCAGGCTTTCCAAACAATGCTGCAAATGCTTGATCTGGTTTAGGCTGTTTCATAAAGCTCTCACCAACTAGGAAAGTATGAATATCATTTTCCTGCATCATTTGGACATCAGCAGGAGTGGCGATACCACTTTCAGTGACTAACACACGAGAAGCAGGTAACAACTTCTTCAAACGGATAGATGTATTCAAATCTACATCAAAGGTTTTAAGGTTGCGATTGTTCACACCTAAAATGCATTGTTCAGAGAGTTTTAATGCACGCTCTAACTCATGTTCATCATGTACTTCGACTAGTACATCAAGCTGATGTTCAAATGCGGTCTTTGACATTTCTTCAAGTTGTTGATCAGATAAACATGCCACGATTAACAAAATACAATCTGCATGTAAGGCACGTGCTTCAACAACATTATAAGGATCAATTAAAAAGTCTTTACGTAATGCTGGTAGGGCACAATGCTGACGCGCAATTGCAATATTCTCATCAGCACCTTGGAAAAAGTCTACATCTGTTAAAACAGAGAGACATGCTGCACCTGCTTGTTCATATTGCTGTGCAATTTCCGCAGGATTAAAGTCTGCACGAATCACGCCCTTGGAAGGTGATGCCTTCTTGATTTCAGCGATTACAGCGGGACGTTTGTGTTGTAAAGCATTCGCAAAACCACGAACAGGTGTTGCTTCTTTTGCCCACTGTTCTACATCATGCAAACTACGTTGTTTTAAACGTGCAGTAAGCTCCTCATGTTTGCGGTCAACAATTTTACCTAAAATGGTATTTTGAATATCGATCATGAGAAGTCCTTAGTCAGCCTGATATTGTTTCAATGTTTTAGTAAATTCAGCCAAGATACTCATTTTTTCCAAGGCTTGACCGCCATAAAGAATATCTTGAGCGAGTTCAACTGCTTGTTTATATGTTTTAGTCATGCCAGCCACGTAAATACCAGCACCAGCGTTCAAAGCAATCATATTTGCTGCTTTTTCACCAATTTCAGATTTATCTCGACTCAAAGCATCCTTGATCAACTTTAAACTTTCTTCTGAGCTATTTACCACTAAACCTGTAAGGGTTTGCGATGGGATACCTACTTCATCAGGTGTAAGTGTCCATTCAGTGATTTCACCATCTTTAAGCTCAGCCACAGTAGTTGGCGCAGCAAGACTGATTTCATCTAAACCATCTTTAGAATGTACAACCATTACATGTACTGCACCGAGTTGTTTTAAAACTTCTGCGATTGGTCGGCAAAGTTCATCTGAGAACACACCTATGACGAAACGATTGACACCAGCTGGATTGGTAAGAGGGCCGAGTAAATTAAAAATACTGCGAATACCTAACTCACGACGTGGAGCAACCGCATAACGCATTGCTTTATGATGATTCGGCGCAAATAGAAAACCTACACCAATTTCACGGATGCAACGTTCAGTTTGCTGCATATCTAAATCAAGTTGGATGCCCATCTGTTCAAGAACATCAGAGGAACCAGATTTGCTCGATACACCACGATTGCCATGTTTCGCAATGGTTGCACCAGCGGCAGCAATTACAAAACTAGATGCTGTAGAGACGTTAAATAAATTTTGACCATCGCCACCTGTGCCAACAATATCAACCAAATGTGGAATATCACTGACATCAATTTTAATCGCAAACTCACGCATGATACGTGCAGCCGCAGTTATTTCATCAATACTTTCACCCTTCATACGCAAGCCCATCATCAATGCGCCAATTTGAGCATCAGTTGCCTCACCTTGCATGATACTGCGCATTACATCTTCCATTTGAGGTTGGGTAAGATGAATATTTTTAGTAATGTGATTCAGAGCCTGTTGGATATTCATAGTCATGAGTTACAGCATTAGGATTGATTAAAATTTGAAAATAACCTGATTTGGTCGCAATTGGTTCGGTATGACGAAAGAGTAATACTTGAGCTAAAAGCTAGAGAGTTATGTTATCAGAAAATAAAGTGGATTTTATATGCTTTGAATAAAAAGCTGATGTGCTCTAAATTTAGACATATTGCTATAATTTTCCACTATTATACTTGGTTAATAAAAATTGAATTAATTAATATTTTGATGAGAATATCGATATGTACGTCAGTCAACTTTTAAATTATCCAGTGAAATCTTGTAAAGGAAATCAACTATCTGAAATGGAAATTGATAGTTTTGGACCAAAGTGGGATCGTAGATGGATGCTAGTTGATTGCGATGGTCGTTTTGTGACTCAGCGACAAATTGCTGAAATGGGACAAATAGGAGTTACTATTTCATCAGAAATCATTCGCTTTGATTATCACTCTGAACATATGGAGCTCAGTTTAATTGAGGCTCAGGGCTATAAAGACGAACGTCTTGTAACTGTGTGGCAAGATCAGGTAAAAGGAAATCGTATTGATCATCCCGTGAATGATTGGATCAGTGATAAATTAGGCAAGAAAGTACAGTTGGTTTATATGCCACAGGAAGCGATTCGCCAAGTCGATCTTGAATACGCACAATTTGGAGATCGTGTAGGTTTTGCAGATGGTTTTCCCTTTTTGATTTTAAGTGAGGCATCTGTACAATTTCTTTCCGAAAAAGTTGGATATTCATTGGATGTACGACGTTTTAGACCTAATATTGTCATCTCTGGTTGTGAGGCTTTTGCAGAAGACACATGGCAGCAGATACAAATTGGTGAAATTGTATTTGATCTAGTTAAACCATGCTCACGCTGTGTCATTCCAACGATTGATCTTAATACTAGTCAAAAGCAACCCGAAGTCATGCAGGCGATGTTGGCTTATCGAAAACAAGTTAATAAGGTGATGATGGGGCAAAATGCATTACATCGTGGAGAAGGTATTATTCGAGTTGGAGAAGAGGTTAAAATTCTCTGATAGAAATGATTAGATTAAAAAATAATTTGTAATAAAAAAGCCAATCACAAATAGCATGATTGGCTTTTATGACCTGACAAATCTTAATCCTTAGTCACGGTATCTCTAACACCTAGTAGTTGACTTGTTGCTACACCAGCTGTCATAGATCCATTTACGTTTAGCGCAGTGCGTCCCATATCAATTAATGGTTCAATTGAGATAAGTAAAGCGACTAATGTTACTGGTAAACCCATAGCTGGCAATACGATTAAAGCTGCGAAAGTTGCACCACCACCGACACCTGCAACCCCAATCGAGCTTAAAGTCACAATTACGATAAGTTGAGCAATCCATAACGGGTCTAAAGGGTTGATACCAACTGTTGGTGCCACCATGACTGCAAGCATTGCAGGATATAGTCCCGCACATCCATTTTGACCAATGGTCGCTCCGAAAGAAGCTGAAAAACTAGCAATACCTTCTGGTACGCCCAGTTGTTTTGTTTGAGCTTCAATATTCAGAGGAATACTTGCAGCACTGGATCGGCTGGTAAAAGCAAACGTTAAAACAGGAAAAACCTTTTTGAAAAACTCGATGGGATTGACACGGATAAATAGCAAAATCAACGCATGGACGATGAACATAATCGCAAGACCCAGATAGGATGCGACAAGAAATTCACCTAGTTTCACGATATCAGCAACATTTGCCGTAGCAACCATTTTTGCCATCAATGCGAATACACCATACGGTGTAAATTGCATGACTAAACGTACTAAGCTAATGATTAATGCTTGTAGAGCTTCAATTCCATTCCGAATTCTCTCACCATTGATTGGATCTTTATCCATCAGCTTAAGTGCTGCAACCCCTAAAAAAGCAGAGAAAATTACAACACTAATAATTGCGGTTGGACGAACTCCAGTCAGATCAGCAAAAGGATTTTGCGGAAGTAGCGAAAGTAATAACTTGGGAATATCAAGGTTGGTGACTTGACCGATATAATCAGTTTGAATTGCAGCAAGTCGGGCTGTTTCTTGAGTGCCTTGAACTAAGCCCTCGGCAGTTAAACCAAATAAATTGGTCACACTAATTCCGACAAAAGCAGCAATCGCCGTGGTAAATAATAAAATACCGATAACGAAACTACTGATTTTACCGAGCGAAGTCGTTTGATGAAGTTTAACAACTGCACTTAAAATCGAGATAAAAATAAGTGGCATGATCACCATTTGTAACAGTTGAACATAACCATTACCAACTAAATTAAACCATGTCACCGACTCTGCAATAATCGGACTGTCTGCATAAACCGCTTTTAATCCTAGACCATAAACGATACCGACACCCATACCGATGAGCACTTTTTTTGCAAGGCTCCAATCTGGTCGATAAGTAAAAAACAATCCTGCCATGAGCAAGAAAAATACAATAATATTCAATAAAACCAAGGTATTCACAATAAGGCTATCCTGATTGGTATTTCAGGGGGAGATAAATAAAAAATAATATTCAGATTCTATCATCCAGTTACCCTGAAGCTTAATCATTCCTATGACTATAGTTAATCTAAAAAATTAAAAAGGAGTCTAAATTGTCAGAAACCTATGTTTTAATTTTCTTTTGAAAATGCATGAAAAGTTGATTAATTATTGAAAAAGAATGAATTGTTCTAAATAAATGTTTCTTGTTTGATTTTAATGATGAAAATTTAACCAGTGTGTATAAGTTATATATTGATTTTATATGTTCAAAATAAAAACAGCCTATTCATAAAATAGGCTGTTTAAAGAATGAGAATTTGTTAATTCTTGCGATTATGCATAAATATCCAAGAAGTTTTTAAAAATCTGATGCCCATGTTCGCTTAAAATTGACTCAGGATGGAATTGGACGCCTTCAACAGGTAAGGTTTTATGCTTCACACCCATAATTTCTTCAATCGTGCCATCTGGTTGATTAGTCCAGCAGGTAACTTCTAAGCAATCAGGCAGTGTTTCTTGTTCAATCACAAGAGAGTGGTAGCGAGTAGCAGCAAAAGGAGAGGGTAAATTACTAAAAATACCTTTATCACTATGGTGCATATCAGATAAACGACCATGCATGACTGTTTTAGCACGGATAATATTGCCACCAAAAGCTTGTCCAATCGCTTGATGCCCTAAACAAACGCCTAGTAATGGAATTTTTCCAGCAAAATGATTGATCGCAGGTATCGAAATCCCAGCTTCAGTCGGTGAACAAGGACCAGGGCCAATCACTAGGTATTTAGGCTGCCATCGTTCGATGTCCTCTAATGTCACTTGATCATTACGAACAACTTTTACTTCTTGATTCAACTCTCCAAAGTATTGAACGATGTTGTAAGTAAAACTGTCATAATTGTCAATCATTAGAAGCATGATTATAACCTTTTGAAAATATGCACTTTATTGTGCTTTTAGGATTCAATTGACCGATCAAAACAATTCAATATCCGTTACTAAGAATATATAAAAATATGTTCAAGATCGTTAGGGTAAATAATCATAGCAAAAACAGAAGCTCAATGTTCAATATTTCTAATTTGGTCGTGTAAGTCGTCAGTTCAAAATGAGCTTTTGACACACAAATAATTAGCAATATTATTTTAAAATTTAAAGGTTTGATAAAAAAACATGTCGGTGAATCGAAAGTCCAGTGGAATTGATTGGAATGTACTCCAAAAGAATGATATAAAAAGCCAATTTATGCTAATAAATGATGGCGTAATTTAGCACTACAATAGTTCTTTGTTGCATATATTGCACTATTTTGGTTCATTATGTCTTTTTTGGGGACGAGCTGAAATGGAAATGTGTGAATATGGTGCATTTGCGATTGCAAACATTATAGAAGACATAGGACATGGAGCTTAAAGCATTTTTTCTGCAAAGAATTTCAATGTTTTAGGTATGCTTTAAAATTGTTGGTATGATAATTGCTAATTGTACACCAACAACTAACACGCACTTAACAAGTGCATATAAATTTCATTGGAGCAAATGAGCATGGCGAACAAGGTCCTTCAACTCATCAAAGAAAGTGGCGCAAAATGGGTCGATTTTCGCTTTACTGATACTAAGGGTAAAGAGCAACACGTAACTTACCCAGCTGACACGATTGATGAAGATACATTTGAAGATGGTAAAATGTTCGATGGTTCTTCAATCGCTGGTTGGAAAGGCATTGAAGCTTCTGACATGATCTTACGTCCAGATGCTGAAACAGGTTTTCTTGACCCGTTCTTTGCTGAGCCAACTGTTGTTGTGACTTGTGACGTTATTGAGCCATCTACTGGTCAAGGTTATGAGCGTGACCCACGTTCGATTGCTCGTCGTGCTGAAGAATATTTAAAATCTACAGGTATCGGTGATACAGCATTCTTTGGTCCAGAACCAGAATTCTTCGTTTTCGACGAAGTTAAATGGGATATCGATATGTCTGGCGCTCGCCATACATTAATCGCTGAAGAAGCTGCATGGTCTACTGGTAAAGATTACGAAGCTGGTAACTCTGGTCACCGTCCACGTGTGAAAGGTGGTTACTTCCCAGTTCCTCCAGTTGACTCTCACCAAGACATGCGCGCTGAAATGTGTGCACGTATTGAAGACATCATGGGTCCAGGTCGTGTAGAAGTACATCACCACGAAGTTGCTTCTTGCCAATTAGAAATTGGTGTGAGCTTCAATACATTAGTTCGTAAAGCGGACGAAGTTCAACAGTTCAAATATGCAGTTTGGAACGTTGCTCACCAATATGGTAAAACAGCGACTTTCATGCCTAAGCCAATGGTAGGTGATAACGGTTCTGGTATGCACGTTCACATGTCTATCTCTAAAGATGGCAAGAACTTATTTGCTGGTGATGAATATGCTGGTTTATCAGAAATGGCATTGTTCTTCATCGGTGGTGTAATCAAACACGCTCGTGCTTTGAACGCAATTACTAACCCTGGTACAAACTCTTATAAGCGTTTAGTTCCACACTACGAAGCTCCGATTATGCTTGCTTACTCAGCACGTAACCGTTCTGCTTCTATCCGTATTCCTTACGTTTCTAGCCCTAAAGGCAAGCGCATCGAAGCACGTTTCCCAGATCCATTAATGAACCCATACTTAGGTTTTGCTGCATTGTTAATGGCTGGTCTTGATGGTATCCAAAACAAGATTCATCCAGGTGAAGCTGCTGACAAGAACTTGTATGACCTTCCTCCTGAAGAAGAAGCAAAAATCCCTACAGTTGCTCACAACTTAGAAATGGCGATTGATGCTCTTAAAGCGGATCACGAGTTCTTATTAAAAGGCGGTGTATTCACTAAAGAAATGTTAGATGCTTACATTGAACTTAAAACTGAAGATGTACGTCGTCTTAACACGACTACTCACCCAGTTGAATTTGATATGTACTACAGCTTGTAATACATCCCAAATAAAAAAGCTCGCTTCGGCGAGCTTTTTTTATGCTTTTGATTCAATTGAAAGTCATACGCTTTTTATTAAAAAATTCATGTAAACTAGATGCGATGTTTTTAGTGAGCCAAGCATGCGAAATTTACGACCAAACACAATAAATTCAAAGCAGATTCCTAAAGAATTAAAAAAATGGTTGTACGCATCAGGTTCATTAACTCAACAACTTACTGATCTTGCTAGTGGTGATTTCCATGTTGAGCGGATTAGAGAGCATTATCAACGTTTAACATTTGCTGACAGTAAATGGATGTTAATGCCTTACCATCATGTTGCTTGGGTACGTGAAACTCATTTATATGGTAGCGAGCGAGAGCCTTGGGTGAAGGCAAAAAGTATTTTCCCGATTCTTAGTCTACAAAAAAAAGCAAGAATATTTAAATATATACGCAATAAGCCAATCGGTTGGTTCTTATTTCAAAGAACTGATCCTCAGTGTGAGCGACGTGTTATTCAACTTGATGAGGGCTGGACTAGGCAAAGTTGTTATACATGGCATGGGTGTAAATTTATTGTGCAGGAAACTTTTTTGCCTGCTTTTGAACAGTTTATTCGACAGCATTGACTCTCAGGATTACTCATGGAAACAGTGCAACATATAACATGGCGACAACGTTTAGAAGCCTATTATTATCTATGTAGATTTGATAAACCGATTGGTACGGAATTGGTTTTTTGGCCAACCATGTGGGCGTTATGGATTGCATCTAAGGGCATACCTGATCTTAAGATATTGCTAATCATGGCTTTGGGATGCTTATTTATGCGTGCTGCAGGTTGTGCAATTAATGATTTTGCTGATCGTAAAGTAGATGCACATGTAGAACGAACGAAAAATCGTCCTTTAGCCACAGGTGTGATCAAAGCCAAGGAAGCAGTGTTTGTTTTTTTAGCCTTGGTAGTGCTTAGTGCAAGTTTGTTGTTATTCTTGCCTATAGAAGCATTTTATTGGTCATTTGGAGCGTTATTGTTAGCGTTCATATATCCATTTATGAAACGTTATACGCATCTACCACAAGTTTTTCTCGGTGCTGCATTTTCTTGGTCAATTCCAATGGCATATGCCGCTGTTGGGCAGACCCCAGATTTGACTTGTTGGTTGCTTTATTTTGGCAATTTGGCATGGACTGTAGCATATGACACCCAGTACGCGATCACAGATCGTGAATATGATTTAAAAATTGGGGTCAAATCGACGGCTATTCTATTTGGTCGCTACGATATACAAATTATTGGTGTGTTGCAGCTTGTGAGTTTGGTATTGATCGGCATTGCATTGTATATCGAAAGTCTGCTTGTACCTTTTGGAATAGCTGGATTGATTGTCGTTGCTGGAGATTTTATTTATCAAACATTTAAGACTCTAGATAGGGATCCGCAACTTTGTTTTTGGGCATTTCGTCACAATAGATGGGTTGGAATGATAATTTTTCTAGGAATTTTTTTACAATTAGTGGTTTAAAATGACCAATTAGTTGAAAAGTGTTCTATGCAGAGCACTTTTTTTTATGCCTTAATAAAGTCGCATGTAGTTTCGTGCACACAAAAACAAGACTAAAAGGAAATTTTATGAAACGGTCTAAAATTGGATTAGCAATTAGCTTTTCAATCTCTGCTTTATTTCTATCTGCGTGTAATGACAGTAATGATGGTTATTCAAGCAGCAATAAGGATAAAACATATATTTCAGAAAGTAGCTATTCAAAAGATAATTTGACTTTTGCAGCATCGATCAAAGTTATGACCTATAACATGACTAATGTTCAGGGTAAAACAGCAAAAGCGACTGCGATGGTTATGTTTCCTAAAGTTGCTGCACCAAGCGATGGTTATCGTGTAGTGGTATGGGAACATGGAACAGTGGGAGTCGCAGATAGCTGTGCTCCTAGTAATAATGTGCTTAATCCGCGTTTTAGAATTTTAGCTGAAACCCTACTTGCCGCTGGTTATGTGGTGGTTGCACCTGATTACGAGGGTTTGGGAACGGCTGGTATTCATCCCTATCTTAATTTAGCAAGTGAAGCAAAATCTGCTATCTCAGCGATGCAAGCGGTTAAAGATCGTTATGGCACCCAATTAAATGGTGCATGGATGTCAGTAGGGCAGTCACAAGGTGGGCAAGCTTCTATTGGTGCGGCTGAATATGCAAATGCTGATGTATCTTATAAAGGGGCGGTTGCTGGCGCACCAGCTTCAAGTTTAGGTAAGATTATTCTTGAAGTCGCTCCGGCAGCATTGGCAAACATCGAGCAGGCAGAAGTAGCCAATAATGTTCCGTTAGCCAATCGTGTATCTGTAGATTCTTACGCAACGCTACTGGCATACGCTGCTTTAACGGGTGTTGGTATCAAAGCATATGAACCAAGATTTGATTATCGAGATATTTTCCAAGATCGCGCTAAATCATTAGCAGAGTTTGCTGAAGGTACAACAGGTGAAAATGGTTTATGTCTTGATAATGAAAGTGACCCAAGTGCAAGCCTCATCGAGAAGTTTAAAGCAGATATCATCAAATTTATGACGGATAATCCAGATAAAAAAGTGATGGATTACCCTGGATTAGATACAAACAATTTTAAAACCAATCCAACCGTTCAGAAGTTTTTGGTAGATAATCAGCCAGGAACTAAGCGTATTGATAAGCCTGTCTTAGTTGTACAAGGTACAGCTGACACTAACGTTCCTTTCCCAGTGACTCAGGCATTGGTAGCTAATTTATAGGCATTAGGTTCTGATGAGGTGGAATTAAAACCTGTGCTTAATGCAACACATACGCAAGCGATCGTATGTAAAAACTTAGACATTTATAACTTTATTCAAGCGAAAATGCCAGCAAAGACAAATGTGGTGATTGATCCTGCAAAAATTGATGCAAGCAAAGACCCGCAGTGTACAGGCGTGAGTTCTTAATTATTCAACGATATTGTGATTAGATTTTAGAACTTGTAAATCAAAAAAGAGTCTCATCAGTGGGGCTCTTTTTTGTTATATTGTTGCATCGATTTTGATAGCGCATTTTGAATACTATGAGTCAGAATTCAGTTGAAAAAAAGCAAATCCCATGGGGTTTAATGGCTTTGGGTTTATTGATACCAATATTTATTGTTGGTATGGCTTTTATTGCGGCAAGAAGTGATGCAGAAACAAAACGTAAATATGATCAACAACGTGCTGAGATTGCAAAGAAGTTTGAAGATCAAAAAAATGCTGAACAAGCTAAGAATGCTGAATAAATGCTTATACCATTGTTTTTAAGAACGAATATCCATCTGTAATTGTTTTATGGATGGAATTTCAGTATAGCGAATGACATCATAGCCTGCCTCTTGTAACATTTGATCTCTTTGTTTGTCTTCCTGCTCTTTTCCGAGATGACTCGGATCATCTAATTCAATAATCACAACAACTTTCATATCTTTATTGAGTAGCACGAAGTCTGTAACTTTACGATTAAATTTGCTTCGAATTTTATAATGATCACTAGTAATTAATGCACTAAAAGCCACTTGAGTCAGAACGTGGTAGTGGGGGAAGGCTTGTTTTAATCGAAGGAACATTTGAGTTTCAAATGAACTAATGACTGATCTAGGAAAGAATTTTTGTTTAGGTAGAAAAAAAGGAACAAAGCTAACAAGAAGAATAATACTACTTATGCATCCAATAACTAGGAAAATAGTTTGAAGTAAGTCCAGCATATTCAAATCAAATAGTTAATAAAAAACCCACTCAAAGTGAGCGGGTTTTTAGAATTTGGCTCTCCCACCTGGGCTCGAACCAGGGACCTGCGGATTAACAGTCCGTCGCTCTACCGACTGAGCTATGGGAGAATCTAGGTAGGCATTCTATGCATGAAGCAGATGTAGGTCAAGTGAGTTTAAGCTAAAAAATTTAAATATTGATTTAATTGTATTTTTTATCATCATTTTCTAGATTTTAGCGATAAGGAAATGAAAACTGATTTTATTTGACAGAATTGGGGGAAATAAAAAAGCCTACATCAATGATATAGGCTTTTTTGAATCTTGGCTCTCCCACCTGGGCTCGAACCAGGGACCTGCGGATTAACAGTCCGTCGCTCTACCGACTGAGCTATGGGAGAATAATAGATGGCTCTCCAACCTGGGCTCGAACCAGGGACCTGCGGATTAACAGTCCGTCGCTCTACCGACTGAGCTATTGGAGAATCTGATGCGCATTTTAGGGATGAATTTCAGATGCGTCAACAAGAATAGTAAATAAAATGAATTGTTTGCTTGATAATTATTCTTTTATGATTGGATAAATAAAAAAACTGCCCGAGATGGGCAGTTTTTACGCAAGAAATAAAAAATTATTTCTCTACACCAGCTGGCTGACCAGCTAATTTAGCGTTAGCGTAGTCCCAGTTCACTAAGCTTTCTAAGAAAGTAGCAATGTATTTTGGACGTAAGTTACGGAAATCGATGTAGTAAGCATGTTCCCATACGTCAATTGTTAATACTGCAACTTGACCGTGTGCAAGTGGAGTATCTGCGTTTGAAGTTTTAGTAATTGATAATTTACCGTTAACTTCATCAGCAACTAACCAAGCCCAACCTGAACCGAATTGAGTTGTTGCAGCAGCAGTGAATTCTTCTGCAAATTTTTCATAGCTACCAAAAGCTTCTTCGATTTTCGCAGCGATCGCGCCAGTTGGTTTACCACCACCGTTTGGCTTCATGCTGTTCCAGTAGAATGTATGGTTCCAAACCTGAGCAGCATTGTTGAAGATACCTGCTTTAGAAGCATCACCAGCGGATGCTTTGATGATCTCTTCTAAAGATTTACCTTCAAGGTCTGTGCCTTTGATCAAGTTGTTTAAGTTAACAACATAAGTATTGTGATGTTTATCGTGATGGTATTCTAAAGTTTCGCGAGTAATATGCGGAGCTAAATCATCATAGCCATATGGAAGTGCAGGTAAAGTAATGGTTGTCATGTTCCAATCCTTGCAATTGCTGGGTTTTACGTTAAGTGGCTCTATTGTAAATGATTCCAAACACAATAGGGCAGTCTTTTAAAGAACGATATACAATAAAGGTTCAATTAAAAACGATAAATGAAATCGGATTATTCAATTTAATTAAATCGGGTTGTTTAACTCAAAATAATCTGTATCTACTGAAAATTGTGTTGCGATTGCCTTAGCTAAACGTTGAACGCCATAACGTTCTGTTGCATGGTGACCACATGCAAAATAATGGACGTTTTGCTCTTTTGCTTCGTAGAAAGTGCGTTCGCTGACTTCACCAGATATGTATGCATCACAATTGGCTTCAGCTGCTTTTGCAATGAAGTCTTGAGCGCCTCCAGTACAAAAACCTACCTTGTGAATAGTGTTCTTGCTGCAAGGTAAATGGAGAATATTAAAATCAAAAATATTTTTTAACTTTTCTTTGAACTGTTCAGGGCTTAATGGACTTTCTAGGTAGCCAATATTGCCAATTGGATACTTTTTAAATGGATCCAAAGCTTCCAAATGGTTTAAACCAATTAAATCTGCAATTGCGGCATTATTACCAAGCGTGGGATGTGAATCCAAAGGTAAATGGTAAGCCACTAAAGAGATATTATTTTGGATTAATTTCTTAATTCGATTACCGCGCATTCCTGTGATTGGATACGGTTCGCCTTTCCAAAAGTAACCATGATGTACGAGCAAAACATCTGCATTTTGCTCAATTGCTGCATCAATTGCATCTTCAGATGCTGTGACAGCGCAAAGAATTTTATTAACTTCAGTTCGACCTTCAATTTGTAAGCCGTTAGGAGCATAGTCTTTAAATTCGTTGGTTTTTAAAGTTTGATTACACCATTGCACAATTTCATGCAAATTAGCCATGCTTATCCTCAGATTGTTAACACTCTCATTGTGAATAATAAAAACATATTTTTAAATGTAACTAAAGCTAGACAAAACTTTTTTAACTTTTGCATTGATTTTAAGGTATTTACTTTACAATGATAGAAATTTCTAGTTCATCAATATTTTACTTACTCATAAACTAATTTCGCCTAGAGGATAATAGACGTGCGCCGTGCATTTACATGGTTACCTTGGGTATTACTCATTCTTGTTATATTTAGTTTTCTGGCTTGGCAGAGATTTCATCAACCTAAACCAACAGTTGCAGCTGATGGTGTAAAAATGCCTGCTGAAAAAATTGAACCTCTGATTGATACGACACGAGCTGGTGGCGTTGTTTCATATAGTGCTGCAGTTAAAGTTGCTGCGCCTGCTGTAGTCAATATTTTTACTACACAAAAAGTCAAACAGTTGAATCATCCATTGCTCAATGATCCAGTATTTCGTGAGTTTTTTGGTAATCAAATGCCACAACAACCACAGAATGAAAATAGTTTAGGTTCTGGAGTAATCGTTCGTGCAGACGGTTATATTCTGACGAATAATCATGTGATCGCTCAGGCTGAACATATTGTGGTTGCTTTGCATGATGGTCGTCGTGCAGAAGCAAAAGTTATTGGCACAGACCCTGATACAGATCTAGCTGTGATCAAGATTGAGTTGGATAAGCTTCCTGTATTGCCATTTAAATTAAGTGGTAATGAAGTAGGTGATGTCGTTCTCGCAATTGGTAATCCATTTGGTGTAGGGCAAACAGTGACTCAAGGGATTATCTCTGCTACTGGTCGTTCAGATCTTGGCATTAATACCTACGAAGACTTTATTCAAACAGATGCTGCAATTAATCCAGGTAACTCAGGAGGTGCATTAATCGATGTCGCTGGTAACTTGATCGGTGTAAATACCGCTATTTTCTCGCAATCAGGTGGATCACTTGGAATTGGTTTTGCGATTCCTGCAAATGTCTGCCAACAAGTTCTAAATTCAATTTTGAAAGATGGACGTGTTGTGCGTGGTTGGTTAGGTATTAGCTTAATTCCGAACACTGTCGAGCAAGATGTATTTGCATCCAAATCTGTAGGTGTTGTTGTTGCAGATGTTTTACGTGGTGGACCTGCGGATGAAGCAGGGGTGAAGCGTAATGATAAAATTATTCAAGTGAATAATGAGCAGATTACATCCGCATCTCACTTAATTAATTATGTAGCATTACAAGCACCTGAAAGCATCATTAATGTGATCGTTGAGCGTGATGGAAAACAACAAACGCTGCAAGTGAAAGTTGGTGAGCGAAAAGTTCAACAAAATGCTCAGTCACAGTACATACCATTACCAAAACGTTAATCAAAGAAAAAAGCTTGCTGAAGGTCAATCAGCAAGCTTTTTAGTTTTTTAAGCTTTTTTATTTTTCATTTAACCAGTCAATTCTTATATTTTGATGACAGTTTTTTGATGCTTTGATGACATTTCATCGCAACTTAACCTTTTCAATTTCTGCACCTTGGTTAATAAAGTGAATCAAATGAAATGATTAAGTGCATTCAATTCCACTGGATTAAAGTGAATGGTTGTTGATCAATATTTATAATCGACCTGTAACCATAATTTTTGTGTATCAACACCAAAATCATTTGCTTGATAGTCTGAATATTTTGCTAGAGCAGATAAACCTTTGATTGGTAGGGTATGGCTATAAGAAATTGAATATTCTTGACCGTAATCTATATTCTTTTCCTCGCTTCGATATTGATGCAATTCCGTACCCAGTTTCCCTTTGCTGAAAATATTAAAGTTAGATGTGATGTACAAGTCTTTCAAACCATTGGCAGGCGTCGTTAAGAACATATCCGTCCAACCATTAAATTTATGTTTGGTTGCTAATGGTGTTTGGAATGCAATTTTTCCATCATCACTACCAAGAACTTCATAACCAATCGAAATGTCCCCAATAGTTGTTGATTGACTCGATATATTGTAACCCAGCTCAAGAGCATAGTAGTCAGCATCATAATCGGTTGGTTGGTCTGCATATTCTGTTTGATTTGCATATTCTGCTGAATATTTGAAGTCATTTTTCTTACCTGTCACTCTCAAACCATAGGTTTGATTTGACCATGCAGCAAGATCTTCAAAGTCCATCAAATAACCATAAACCACAGCATTTAAAAGAGGATTGTAATTCATTTTGGCTTGAATCAAATGAATTTTACTTTCTTGTTTACTCGCTTGGGCTTGAATGAACTTAGGCTCAGGTTCTTCACTACCAAAAATGGTATTGACTTGATCAATATATGAATAAAATAATCCAAATTCTTTGCAAGGTTTATAGTTCAAACTTACAGCGTCAAAGGTTTGGTCATTCTGTCTCCAAGCAACTGCACCTACAAAACGTTGGTTATCTAAATTAATTGTTTGACGACCTATGGTTAAATCAAAATTAGGGTTGTAAACATATTTTAAATAGGCTTGATTGAGTTGCAAGTTTTCAGCATCAGGAACAGTGCTGTATTGAGTTTGACTATTTCGAGTACTATTAAATTCATCATTAATCTCGACTGTACCTTCACCTTGAACGAATGCACTTAGACCGTACCATGAACCCGTTTGGATTGTAGGACGAATACGTAATGTCCATGCATCTGCATTTTTGAGCGTATTATCTTGATCAACAAGCTCGTAACGTAAGCGAGTATCTAAGCTAAGTTTTGTTTGAGAGAAAAAATCATCTGATGCTGAAGTAAGGGTAGATAAACATGCAAGCGTGATTAATGAATACGAAAATTTTTTCATCGCAGTATCCTTAATAAAGTATTTGAATTTGGAGAGAGGGAGGATGAGAAAGCCTCATCCTCTAAAAGTATGCATTTAGGTTGTTAAATTACGCTCAAGCAAAGCTTGTTCATATAATTCTTTTTCTTTGTCTTTGTGTTCAACTGAGAAGCGAATGAGAACGACAGTGAATGCAGCTACAGTCACAAGGCATCCCAAAATCATCAAACAAGTTTGAACATCAAGTAAGCCTTTTAATAAGAAACCTGCTGCGACTGCACCCACATTTCCGCCTGCACCAATAATACCTGCTACGCCACCAAGTGCATTACGATCAATAAATGGTACTAATGCATATGTCGCACCGCATGACATGTGTGTAAATAATGCAAACACAGTCATCGTGATGATTGCCAAACCAATTGTATTCATTTGAGAGAATAAAATGAGGAACAAGCCTTCAAGTAAAATCAGGATGAATAAAACTTTTGTACGACCATCTAATCCTTTAGTAAGTGCCACTTTATCCGATACGATACCACCAAGTGCGCGAGCGAATAGTGCGAGAAGACCAAAGATACCCGCAGTTAAACCTGCTTCTTTTAAACCCATGTTGAAGTGGTCGACGTAGTACATTGCTGCAATATTATGAATGAAGATTTCGATACCGAAACATGCTGCATAAGAGACAAATAGGATCCAAACGCGGTAGTTACGTGCTGCCTGCATTAAAATCGCCATTCCACCTTTTTTACCGCTACCAACTTCGACACCGTTCGCACGTAATTCTTTGAAATCACCTTGTGGACAGTCTTGAGTAAGTTTCCAATAAAGTACACCAACAATTACCATCATAATGCCAGGTACAAGCAGTGCAATTCTCCAGCCCATTGCTTGTTCTACACCAAACATCACAATTGCACCGAGAATTAACGGCATGATTGCTTGTGTTGCACCACCACCTGCATTTCCCCAACCTGCAGATGCTGCATTTGCTGTACCGACAACGTTAGGCGCAAACATAACGCTGGTATGGTATTGAGTAATAACGAAGCTCGCACCAATTGCACCAATTAAAAGGCGGAAGAAAAGGAACGACTCATAGGTATTTGCTGCTGCAACACCGAATACTGGAATACTGCCCAAGATTAATAATGCAGTGTATGTTTTACGAGGTCCGTACTTATCGCAAAGTGGACCAACGATTAGGCGAATCAGAATAGTGATGGCAACAGCCGCAATATTGATATTTGCAATCTGATCTTTGGTTAAATTAAATTCCCCTTTAATGACTGGCATTAATGGCGCACATGCAAACCATGCGAAGAAACACACGAAAAATGCAAGCCATGTCATATGGAAGGCGCGCATCGCAGGAGTGGAAAAGCTGAATAATTTTATTTCAGTCGCTTTTTTTGCATCTAAATTCATATTTGAAGACATAGCCTTCTCCTGAACTGAACGTTATTAATTTTTGCTTCGCAATATTTGCGAGAGCACATCGAACAGAACGGACATCGTTGGCCGTCAACAAAAAAGTTTGTGAATCTACGTTGATTCATCATGAAGGATATATAGCAAGTGTCATGCCAGAAATTATTTTCAACCAAATGAATAATTTAAAGTTCTAATTAATAAAATTTTTATAATTAAAATCTATTGTGTTTTTTGTTTAAGTAAAAAATAGCGCAATCTTATGTATGAGTTATGTTTAATTCTATTATCAGAAATTGCACTGAAATGGCTTTTTTTGTGTGCGCAATTATTCTTCATAATGTTTTAAAACATGGCGAAAATAAAAAAGCAGCCGAAGCTGCTCTTATACGTAACTCATCTTAGAATCGATAACCGACTCCGACATAAGTGATAAGTGGGTCAATATCAATTTTGGTATTAGCTCGAATAAGCTCTTTACCTGTATTCTTATCAGTTACGTAAATTTTGGCTTCATTATTCATTTTTGAATATGAAACAGAACCAACAGCAAACCAATTTGGATTAAAGTCATACGTTGCTCCTAAAGTTACGATAGGGGCGAAAGTATCTGTTGCTTCGAGTTTAACAATAGGGTCGGCTGAGGATGTTTTTCCATCCAACGCTGCACCTGCTTGTCCATCGTGAATATTTTGAATCCTGTGACCTGCTTTGATGAGATCAGACTCAATACCAGAATTCATTTTTAAGTCATTAAAATAGGCATACATCACGCCTGCACCGACATAAGGGCGAAATTTATTTACTCCAGATTTTCCAAACTGATAGTGCAGTTCAACGGCAGGTAACCACGCGCGCGCTGTTGCTGCTTTACCACCTTGTGTCAGATCAGTGATATGAATATCTTGCTTTAAATCGATTGACCCAAGTGGTGTATTGGCTGAACCTGATAATGGGGCATAAATATTTCCTTTGCCTTGTATATCAACTTTGGGCGGAATTCCTGCTTTAATTTCCAGTGATAAATTATCAGTGAAATGGTAATTGGCCATAATACCTAAGGTATCAACATCATCAGCTTCTATTCCAGTGCCTTGAGCCTGCCAATTAGATAAACCATTAATCGTTGCAGTTCCTGTTAGTAATGAAGGAAGAGTATCAGTAGGTAAAATTTTGATGGCGCCGTATAAAAGTGGGTTTGAACTACGATCAGCGGCATCCAATACAGATTGTTTAGATACAGAACCTACCTTAGATGATGTTCCTTCAGCTACGCTGGTATTGATATTGAATGGATTGGCACTTCCTTGAGGCATAGCATGTAACCAACCTGCTGAAATGGAAAAGCGTTTAAAACCATCACTATCTTTTAGACTAAAATAAGATGATTCAGCAAAACTAACAGTCGGTAGTAGGCTAGCAATTCCTAAACTTAGGGAAAGGTAAAGCTTGTGTTTTTTCATCAGAAGGACTCCATGTCCGATTTATTGAAACTTTTTATTCTCAAAAGATAGCGTTTTTTACTAAATAGTTTGAGAGGTGGTCCCACATGTTTGAACAACTAAAAGCGTATTTATAAGTGATATTCCGCTCTAGTTAAGCCACCTTGTTTTGTTGGGGTACCTGATCATAGTAAAACTCATTTGGTGTCATTTTGTCAAGACTCGAATGAGGTCGTTTCAGATTATAAAACTCAAAATATGCACTCAATTGCTTTTTCGCATCTGTGACACTGCTATAAGCTTTGAGATACACCTCTTCATATTTAACGCT
>NZ_JBPKBJ010000048.1:0-25225 GCF_051390655.1 Acinetobacter sp. P1(2025) | reverse complement strand
CATATAAATGGGTAATGTACAAGTTGCTGTAGAAGCATGTTTAGTTCGTCTGATCACAGATACTTTATAAACTATTTTAATACTTTTTTGAATCCGTCAATGCGTAAGTCCTAAAATTGTATCTTATTGCTCCAAATATACAATCATTCTTGGTAAATTTGTAACAGTTTTTAAGGGTTTGATATTTTATTCCTCTGAATCATTATATTATTTAATAGATTTTAATAAATTTGATCAATGGATGATGCGTGGGGACTAATTAAAGTTGAATTTTGTACTAATTATTTTTTTATTATCGAATAAAAATTTTTAATTTAATTCGATGCAACATAGTTTTTTAAATAATCCCTATTTTACATGTATAAAAATATTTGGGAGTGGTGAGAGATAAGATGAAGTTGAAGGCTTCCAATATTTTGGGACAAGAACAAATCGACTTGTTAATTTCTCGCGGGCTAAATTTAGTTTGGTTTCCTAAAGAATTAGAATCGATCTACAAAGATCAGTATAGAAATGAAGCAGCTTATGAGTTTCGTTATAGAGCTCCTATTATTTTAGGGTTATATGCATTTCTAAGCTTTGGTATCTATCAAGTTCTCCCTTCAGGCATGCGTTTTGAATGGTTTGCTTATTATGGCTGGGTTGGCATTATCATTATGCTGGCTTGGTTACTTGCATTTGCACCGAAACTGAATAAGTGGTTTGATCATTACGTTTGTTTGGGTTCAATGGGTGCCGTTGCAATCACATTTACCCTTATCAACGTACTTGAACAAGGTCAAAATAACGTTTTATTCCACGCAGCAATGATGTATGCCGTCGTAATTATTTATGGCTTCGTTGGAATGCGTTTTTACACAGCTATTATTGCTGGTTGGGCTGGTGGATTGATTGGCGTAGCTGCTAGTACCTGGCTAAATGGTTCTATTGATTGGACTTATTTACATCGTACATATACCTTCAGTAGTTTTTTAGGCATGGCTTTAGCTTATGCAACTGATCGACAACATCGAGAAAACTATCTACAAAATTGCATGATTGAACTGAATCGTCTTGAGTTGATGCGTCAAGCACAGCAATTATCAATTTTATCTCAACAAGATGCTTTAACGGGCTTAGCAAATCGTCGCTATCTAGATGAAGTACTTGAGAACGAATGGAAAAGAGCCACTCGACATGAGATGCCACTTACCATCATGATGATTGATATTGATTTCTTCAAACTCTATAACGATACACTAGGTCATATTCAAGGTGATCAATGCCTTAGACGTATAGCAATTATGTTGGGTTCGATTGCATCAAGAAGTGGAGATTTAGCTGCTCGTTATGGCGGTGAAGAGTTTTTGCTATTGTTCTCTATGACTGATCGAGATCAGGCTATTATTCAAGTTCAGCGCTTAATGGAACTAATCAGAAATATTGGTATTGTGCATCCTCGAAGCAATATATCTAAGCACGTTACGATCAGTGTTGGTGTGGCAACCATTACACCAACATTAAATGACAGTCTTTCAGAGTTTGTATCTCAAGCAGATCACGCATTATATATTGCTAAAAGTAATGGTCGAAACCAATATCACATTGCAACATCGAATAATAAAGTTTCAGAGTTATTATAACTACTAAAATGTAATTTAAATTTATTTAAATAATTTTATATTATTTTAACCAATGATAAAAAAGACACCTATTAATTTAATAATAGGTGTCTTTATATTTTATGGTTCTATAGGTTTAAATGGCGAAACTACATCTGCATTCTGAGCACGATGTCTTAAAAAATGATCCATCAATACAATTGCCAACATTGCTTCTGCAATAGGTGTAGCACGCACACCTACACATGGGTCATGTCGCCCTTTAGTTAATACATCTGTATTTTCACGATCAATCGTGATTGTTTTACCCGGTGTTGTAATACTAGCAGTCGGTTTAAGAGCGATTGCAACACGGATTGTTTGTCCACTTGAAATACCACCTAGAATTCCACCAGCATGATTTGCAAGAAAACCATCTGTAGTGAGTTCATCACGAGTTTCGTGACCAAATTGACCCGCAACAGCGAAACCATCCCCGATCTCAACGCCTTTTACAGCATTAATGCTCATCATCGCATGTGCAATATCAGCATCTAATCGATCAAAAACAGGTTCACCCCAACCCACAGGAACCTTCTCAGCGAGGATTTCCAGTTTAGCCCCACAACTTGTTCCTTGCTCACGTAATGAAGTCACAAGTTGTTCAAAACGAGGGACAGCATCAACATCACCACAAAAGAATGGATTATTTGGCACTTCATTCCAATCTAATTTCTCAGCAACCTCATTACCGATTTGAGTGACATGACCACGAATATCGATTCCAAATTTCTCGGCTAGGTATTTTTTTGCAATAGCACCTGCAGCAACACGCATTGCTGTTTCTCGAGCGCTTGAACGACCACCACCACGATAATCACGGAAACCGTATTTTTGCGTGTATGTATAGTCAGCATGACCAGGGCGGAAAGTTTGAGCAATATTACCGTAATCTTTTGATTTTTGATCTGTATTACGAATTAGTAAACCGATCGAAGTTCCGGTTGTTTTTCCTTCGAAAACACCTGATATGATTTCAACTTCATCAGGCTCTTTACGTTGTGTTGCGAACTTAGAGGTACCTGGCTTACGGCGATCTAAATCACGTTGTAAATCAGCTTCACACAGTTCAAGACCTGGTGGCACTCCATCGACAATTGCCATTAAGCCAGCACCATGCGATTCACCACATGTTGTTACCTTAAAGAGTTGCCCAATACTATTCCCTGCCATGTTTTAGCCCCTTAACTTTGAACAGATTGCTGAAATATTTCTTTATAACGGCGGCATTGTTCAGCAGTTAATGCAAAAATACCAGAACCGCCTTTTTGGAAAGTGAGCCAATGGAAATCAACTGTATTGAAGTTTTGGCGCATTGCCCATTCTGAGTTACCCACTTCGATGACGATTAGACCATCTTCAGTCAAATAATCAGCAGCTTGAGCTAACATTTTGCGCACTAAATCCAAACCATCCTGGCCCGCAGCAAGTGCCAATTCAGGTTCATGCAAAAATTCTTCTGGTAAATCGGCCATATCTTCTGCATCCACATATGGTGGATTGCTGACAATAAGGTCATATTGATTTTCAGCTGGGATTTTTGTAAACAAATCAGATTCCAGTAATGCAACTTGATATTGTTTGTTGTGATGTTCTGTATTAATTGAAGCAACTTCTAAAGCTTCTTTAGAAATATCAGTAGCATCTACTTCAGAATCAGGAAATGCATAGGCTAATGCAACTGCAATACAACCAGAACCTGTACACATATCTAAAATACGTTGCGGTGTTTTTGGATTTGGATTAACAGGTAAGCTATTTAAAGCTTCAAGCATTTGTCCATTTTCATCTAAACAGTATGGTGCAAAACGCTGTTCAATTAATTCAGCAATTGGTGAACGCGGAATCAAAACACGCTCATCGACATAGAATGGCTTATTAAAGAAATATGCCAAATTCAATAAGTATGAGGTTGGAACTCGTTCGTTGATTCGACGTTCTAACAAACTGAGGAATTCAGCCTTTTCACTCGGCAAAAGTTTCGCATCTAGAATTTCTGAATCTGCATTCCACTCTAGTGATAAAGTTTGTAAAACTAAAGCTGAACTTTCTGCAAAATAATCTTCAGTACCTTGTCCTAAGTGTGCGTCATATTGACGAAGTGCGGTTACACCAAAACGAATAAAATCTCGAATGGTTACTAAATTTTCAGCCGCTTCTTGTAAATGTTCAGGGCTGATTGTAGGTCGCTCCACTTAGGCGTCTCCAAAATGCAAATAGCAAAAACGCTTTATTCTAACGGGATTCAAGCCTATTTAATAGTAAAAAACCGCTTCTACAGACTAGAAACGGTTTATGAAATTTAAATCAAGGTAGAAAATTACAAACCCAACTTTTGAGCAACATAGTCTGAATCCTTATCTCCACGACCAGAAAGATTCACGACGATCTTCGTATTTTTATCCATTTTAGGTGCTTCACGTAATGCCCAAGCCACCGCATGGGAACTTTCTAGAGCAGGCACAATACCTTCGACACGCGAAAGCGTCATAAATGCATCTAAACACTCTTGATCTGTTGCTGTTTCATATTGGACACGCCCCAACTCTTTAAGAAAACTATGTTGTGGTCCTACTCCAGGATAATCCAAACCTGATGCAATGGAATGCACAGGTAGGGGTTCTCCTTGATCATCCTCAAGCACATAACACGCCATACCATGAATTTGACCTGGTTTACCTAATGTGAGTGTAGCTGAGTGTTTATCAGTATCTAAGCCATGACCTGCTGGTTCAACGCCAACAAGTTTTACTTCAGGGGTATTTAAAAATGCAGTGAAAGCACCAATCGCATTTGACCCACCACCTACACATGCAACTACATAATCAGGGTTTTGTCCAAAACGTTCGTTTGCTTGAGTTTTAATTTCATTTCCAATAATCGACTGAAAGTCACGTACCATTTTGGGAAATGGATGCGGACCAACTACAGAACCAATCGCGTAAATATAATTTTTAGGATCTTTTAAATATTCTTCAAAAGCACTATCCACGGCGTCTTTTAAAGTTGCAGTCCCCTGAGTAACAGAAACCAACTTTGCACCCAAAATTTTCATCTTAACGACGTTTGGATGTTCTTTTTCGATATCTACTTGTCCCATATGAATTTCACAAGGAATACCGACTAATGCACAAGCAGTTGCTAAAGCAACACCATGCTGTCCTGCGCCAGTTTCAGCTATGACCTTGCTTTTGCCCATATATTTAGCAAGCAAAGCCTCACCTAAACAGTGATTAATTTTATGAGCACCAGTATGGTTAAGATCTTCTCGTTTTAAATAGATCTGTGCTCCACCTAGTTGATCAGATAGACGTTTCGCATGAAATAAAGGGCTTGGGCGACCAACGTAATTTTTAAACAAATCATTAAGTTCATCTTGAAATTCAGCTGTATGACGAATTTCTTCATAAGCATTGTTAATTTCGTCCATTGCCTCTTTTAAATGAGGAGGAATAAATTGACCGCCAAAATTACCAAAAAAGCCTAATTCATTAGGCAAAGCAATGCCATTAATTTGATGTTCCATGTCTTTTCCTGTTCTTATAAAGTATTAGTGTCAATTTTTAGCGTGATAAATATCGAGTCATATCCTCAATCCCCTTGAGGGTCATCGGATACATATGATTTTCAAAAATCTCTTTAATCCAACCAATGGTCTGTGTGTAATGCCAATAGCCTTCTACTTCAGGATTTAGCCAAGCTGTTTTATCAAAATGTTGGCGTAATCGTCTTAACCAAACCTCACCAGCTTCATCATTCATATATTCAACTGAGCCACCCGCTGACTTTAGCTCATAAGGCGCCATACTCGCGTCACCTACGATAATGACACGATAGTCACGCCCATATGTATGAAATAAATCCCATGTATTCATACGTGTAGAACTACGACGATGATTATCTTTCCAAACATAGTCATAGAGACAGTTATGGAAATAGAAATACTCTAGTGTCTTAAATTCTGACTTGGCAGCGCTAAACAACTTCTCACATTCAGCAATATAAGCATCCATGGAGCCACCAACATCAAATAGCATCAAAACCTTAATACGGTTACGGCGCTCCGGAACAAGTTGTACGTCTAAGATCCCCTGTTTTGCAGTCTCTCGGATCGTACCATCTACATCTAACTCTTCTGCTGCGCCTTGTCGCGCAAATTTACGTAAGCGACGTAAAGCAATTTGCATTTGTCGTGTACCTAAAACTTGATCATCATCAAGATTTTGGTATTTACGTTGCTCCCATACTTTTACAGCTGAACGTTTGCGTCCTGGCCCACCAATACGCACACCTTCTGGATGATCACCAAAGGCGCCAAAAGGTGAAGTTCCACCCGTACCAATCATGCGATTGCCACCTTGATGCTTTTTATGTTGTTCGCGTAAACGCTCTTCCAACATTTTCATCAATTCTTCGAGGGAACCGGCCTTTTGCAGTTCTTCACGTTGCTCTGGTGTTAGATGTTTCTCTAAAAGCTCAAGATCAAACCAATCTTTAGGTAGTTTATGAACCTGTTTAAGCAATTCATCTAAATCGAAAGTTTCAATGCCATCAAAATAATCTTTCATAGCACGATCAAACTTATCAAAATATCGTTCATCTTTGACTAAAACAGTTTTAGCCAATTGATAGAACTCGTCTTGATCTGCGAAAACAAGACCTGAAGCCACAGCCTGATTAAGATCAATCAATTCACGGGTGGTAACAGGAACGCCATATTTACGTAAGGTGTAAAACAGTCTCACAAACATTGGTAGACACTCTTAACGGCGTGACATAAAAGCTAAACGCTCGAGTAACTGCACATCTTGTTCATTTTTAATCAAAGCACCATACAGTGGCGGAATTGCTTTTGATTTATCATGATTGCGCAACACATCTTCAGGCATATCATCAGCCATAAGTAAGCTTAACCAATCAATCAATTCAGATGTTGATGGTGGTTTTTTCAAGTTTGGGACTTGGCGTAACTTAAAGAATATTTGTAATGCTTCGCTCACCAACGTATTAGAAATACTTGGGAAATGAACAGCAATAATGTCGCGCATGGTTGATTCATCAGGAAATTCAATATAATGGAAGAAGCAACGACGTAAGAATGCATCTGGAAGTTCTTTTTCATTATTTGAAGTGATGATAACGATAGGTCGTTGAGTTGCGGTAATTGTTTCCCCTGTCTCATAAACATAGAACGACATTTTGTCGAGCTCATGCAACAAATCATTTGGGAACTCAATATCTGCCTTGTCAATTTCATCAATTAACAATACACAACGTTCTTCGCTGGTAAATGCTTCCCACAACTTACCTGGTTTAATATAGTTTTTAATGTCATATACACGATCATCACCTAACTGGCTATCACGTAAGCGAGATACAGCATCATACTCATACAAACCTTGTTGTGCTTTAGTCGTTGATTTGATATGCCAAGTAATCAATTTCAAACCTAAGCTTTCAGCAACCTGCTCAGCAAGTAAAGTTTTACCTGTCCCTGGCTCACCTTTAACTAATAAAGGCTTTTGTAAAGCTCGTGCAGCTTTGACAGCAAGTTTGAGGCTATCGGTTGCGATATATTGATCTGTACCAGTAAAGTGTTGTGTATCAGCAGACATTTTAAAACCTTATTTTTCTATATTTAACTGTGTGTAGATTTAAACCGTGTGTCCTGTTTTATTTGCAGTGTATTTAGACCAGCAAAACCCAACCAGTAATCCTAATCCAATTACAAATAAAATTAAGGATAAATTTGACCAAATAAGAACATGCTCTTTGGTAAGTACACCGAAGATCAGTCCAAAGATTGCTGGGGCTAATGCAGAATTAGGCCCCTCAGAGATGGTTGGTGTGACTAAAATTGCAAAAACAATAATCCAAAGTATTCCACCTACTGGATTCGGTAAACGCGACATCAAACGATACCAGCACCATAATGCAATCAATGTTCCAGTCACATAAACAATAATGGCTACATTTTCTTCTGGAAATTGATCAAAGATCGAAAGAATTTGTGACCATATTGCCGTTAGAGTCTCAAGCACCGCGTAATCCCTCAGGTTCTACAGCATTCGGGTTGATAAGACCTTCTGGTGGCATTTGAATAAAAAAGCCTTTGGTTTGCAAAGAGTCTAATACATGCAAGACATTTGCACGTGCAAGCTTACGCTCAGCATGCAACTCTAAGTGCATTACAAATGTTGCTTTACCAAAAGCTTGCAAGACATTTTCAGGAACGACTTCTAGAGGATTCTCTTGATCTTTATCCTCAGGATAGTTTGGACGAGCAATATAAATATACATTTCGTCTTTTTTACTCGATCTATAAATATCGCAGTGCATGTTTACTCACAACCATTATCAATCAAAAACAGCATACATGAAAAAAACTGTAGGTACATTAAGGAATGTTAACGCTACAGTCGTATTTTATACTGTTCTTATTTACCTAGAAATCTTCATTTGAGTTGTTAAAAACTCAATATCTTCTTTGAAAAGTGCAATTAACGGCTCTGTCAAAAGATCATAGCGCCAACCTAATAAATAGCTTGGTAAATCTTGCTCATCTAGATGAAAGACCACATGCTCATAAATCGCATTTAACCACTTCTTACGTAACAACACCTCCTTTGGAATACCTGTTTTATTGACCACCATTTCGATCAATAGATCAACACGAGGTGCAATTTCTTTGGAGTTGTTTTTGACAGGACGCGCCAAACGCAATGGCCATTCATCTTCAGGGGGTAAAAATTTCAGTAGATCTAAAATTGTTTTACCATGCTCACGAACAATATTTGGTCGCATGTCTTTAACTTGTGCCAACTGAAAAGTATTTCGCGGATTCTTTTCGACTAGATCAATCATTGTGGCATTTTTAAGTATGAAACTACGCGGTTGATTCATCGCTTTGGTAATTTGTTCACGCCAGATGCTTAATTGTTGTAATTGCATCAACTCACGCCTAGAGTGACGATAATTACCAATATCCGTATAAAGTTGAGATAATGGTGTCTCTAATGCGATTTCTTTAGTCAGATTTTGGCAATCCTCTAAAACATAGGAATATAAGCCCTTTGTTTGAAGATCAAACTTTAGTCTTTCTGCCAGCTTATTTAAATATAGTACGTCATTTGCTGCGTAACTCATTTGCTCTTGGCTAAGTGGACGTGCTAACCAGTCCGAACGTGTTTGGTCTTTATCGATATCAATATTCAAACAAGTTTTTAATGCATTTTGATAGCTGACCTGCAAACCATGACCAAGAAAAGCCATCGCGACTTGCGTATCAAATACATTTTTTAATGGCTTTTGATCTGCGTAATGATAAATCAGATCAATATCCTCACCACATGCATGAAAGATATTCTGCTGAGCATCAAAAACCTTACGCCAAAAATCAGATAAATCTAGCGCAGCGCCATCTAACAACGAAACCTGATCATTTACATTGATTTGGCAAACGCCTAATTTAGGATATAAGGTATCAACCTTAATAAACTCAGTATCAAGTGCGTATGTGGAACAATGTTCCATTTGATTGAGGAGAACAGCTAGATCTTTTTGCTGTTGGATAAACTGAAACATAATTGCTCAAGTAAAAAAATTAAAAACATAGCGATGCAACGATTTCATTGCAGTTATTGCTCAAGCGAGATCAGATGCAAAAATTTACTCAGTATTCCACATGCAAAACATGAAATTACTCCCTATTCCATTTGTAAATCAGCGAAAGTCCATTTCGCCAGCCAATAGTGCCACAAATTTAAATAATTATAGCTATGATAATGTAAGACAAAATGTAAAATTTAATTATTTGTTTAAATTAACAGCATGAATTTAAAATAAATATATAAATTATATCGACCTTAGTCTTATTTCATACGCATTCGATTATGTACAGCCTGACTCAAAGTGTGACTGTCTACATATTCCAATTCACCACCCTGAGGTACACCTTGTGCAATTCGAGTCATATGTATTGGTAAGTGTTTTGTCGCTTCTACCAAATAATGTGCCGTTGCTTGCCCTTCAACCGTTGCATTAGTCGCTAGGATCACTTCTTCAATTTGACCTTCACTTAAACGCTGCACTAAATATGGGATGCCTATTTCCTCAGGTCCAATACCATCAAGTGGTGATAGATGCCCACCTAAAACATGATATTTACCTCTAAAGCTTCCACTTTGTTCAATTGCCATAACATCAGCGGGTGACTCAACCACACACAGTAAATTTGAATCACGCTCTGTCGACGCACAAATATCACAAATTTCATTTTCAGTGAGTGAATGACAAATTCTGCATTCGTGAATATGACTCGAGGCCTCATGCAATGCATACGAGAGTGCAAAAGCACCTTCACGGTTCTTCATCAATAAATGTAATGCCATACGCTGTGCAGACTTAGGACCTACGCTCGGCAAAATACGCAATGCTTGAACCAATTGTTCAAATCGTTCACTAAACACAAATTAACTCGAATATTTGTAGAAAGAATCCCCCTAAGCTTATTTTTCAAACTTAGGGAGTAATCAATTAGAACAAGCCAGATAAGCCTGGTGGTAACCCCATACCAGAGTTTGCACCTTGCAATTTCTCTTCTGAAATCGCTTCAGCTTGACGAGCAGCATCATTCATCGCAGCTGCGATCAAGTCTTCAATCATGTCCGCTTCATCTTGCAATAAATCAGGACTGATCTCGATACGTTTTACAACATGGCGACAAGTCATAGTTACTTTAACTAAGCCACCACCTGCTTCAGCATGGACTTCAGTTTTCGCAAGCTCTTCTTTGGCTTTTTTAAGATTTGTTTCCATGTCTTTTTGCATGCGCTGAGCTTGCTGCATGAGCATATTAATGTTCATAACTTTCTCTCGTTAAATTAAATCTAAACCACGTGACAGATCACGAATAATATCATTGATATCTTCTAAACCAACAGATACACGGATTAAACCTTCCTCAATACCTGCTGCTTGTTTGGCTTCAGCCGACATTCTACCATGTGAGGTCGTCGCAGGATGTGTAATTGTTGATTTGACATCACCAAGATTACTTGTAATGGATAAGAATCTTGTATTATCAATTACAGTCCAAGCACCTTGACGCTCTCCTTTCACAACGAATGAGACAACTCCACCAAAACCTTTTTGCTGTTTCTTAGCCAATTCATGGCCTGGGTGATCTGGCAATCCAGCATAATATACCTTTTCAACTTTATCATGCTGCTTGAGCCATTCAGCTAATATCTGAGCACTCGCACAATGCGCCTTCATACGTAAACTCAATGTTTCTAAGCCTTTTAAGAATATCCACGCATTAAAAGGACTCATTGAATTGCCTAGCGTACGGATCACACCATTCACTTCTTCGAGTAAATCATTTTTACCAACAACGGCACCACCCAGTGCACGTCCCTGACCATCAATATATTTAGTTGCAGAATATAGAACTAAATCTGCCCCGAATTTGATGGGTTGCTGTAATGCTGGGGTACAGAAACAGTTATCTACAGCGAAAAGAGCACCATGTGCATGTGCAATATCTGCAATCGCCTGCATATCACCAACTTGCGCTAGAGGGTTTGATGGTGTTTCTATAAATAACAAACGAGTATTTGGCTGTAAGGCATTTTTCCAACCCTCAAGATCGTCTAAATCGACAAAAGTGACTTCAACCGCGAATTTAGCTACATATTTTTCAAATAAGGCAATAATTGAACCGAATACAGCACGTGAACAAATGACGTGGTCACCCGCTTTCAAATACGCCATACAAATTGCATGTACAGCAGCCATACCAGAACTTGTTGCAACTGCACGCTCAGCACCATCAAGTGTAGCTAATCGTTTCTCAAAGGCTTGTACTGTTGGATTGGTATATCGAGAATAAGTATTGCCTGCGACTTGACCTGAAAATTTCGCAGCAGCATCAGCAGCGCTTTCACATACAAACGATGAGGTTAAAAAAATAGGTTCACTATGCTCACCTTCAAAAGTACGGTTATGACCAGTACGAATTGCAAGCGTATCTAGTTGATATTCTAAATCATCATTTGGATTCATCGTTTTGTATGCCTTATGATTAATGGGTTCAGGAACACTCTATTCTATACTCTGGACAGTTTTGCAAATTGCAAAGAATGAACCCATAGGTTTCTGCCCATTTTAACTTTGGCTAAAATTTTCTCACATTTGAATATAAAACCAAGCAATAAGATCACTATTGCTCTCTTCTAGAATCCTATCTGATTAATTTACGCACAAAAATTAAATTCATATTACAAAGTGTTATTAAATTCCGCCTAAATGTGCCAACATTTTGAGCGCCTAAGGTATTTAAGGTCAAGGCGAAAGATACAATAATCGCTTAGACTTCGTGCAATCTTGACTCATGATGAGACTTAAAAAGATGAAATCGCTTGTGGAACAGCAAAAAATAAATTTTAAACATCTCGCTATGCGTGTATTTGAAGCAGACAAATTAGTCTTATCTCAATCTACACCTTATCAAGTTATTGCCGAATTTAAACAAACACGTGTCAGATTCTATGCTTCTGAAAACAAGCGTTATAAGGAACCTCTTGTTTTCGTTGCACCACTTGCGATTAATATGGATATATACGATTTATATCCATACCGTTCTTTAGTTAAACACTTTCAAGAAAGCGGCTTTGACGTGTACCTGATTGATTGGGGTAAATTAACTTATAAAAATTATCATATTGATTTCTTATCATTCATAGATAAGTTCATTCCACGTTGCATTGAAGCAATTCAAAAGCATTCGAAATCTAAAGAAATCTCGTTACATGGTTGGAGTATGGCTGGCATTTTTGTCACGCTATATACAGCACGCCATCAACCAGATGCAGTAAAAAATCTAATCGTATTGGGTAGTCCAATTGATAGTTATGCTTCAGGTTATATCGGTAAGTTATATAAAACGCTCGCCTATGTGACAACACGTAATGAGACGATTAAAGACTATATTTACAATCGCCTCCCAAAACTCATGATTCATTCACCAGGTTTTTTAAATTCTTTGGGCTTTAAGTTACTCGATCCTAAAGGTTGGATCGACGGCAATATCCAACTGCTTAAAAATCTCGATAATCTAAAACTAGTTCAGGAAGATGCAACTTTAAGTCATTTTCTTAACAATATGATTGATTATCCTGGTGGTATTAATCAAGACATGCTATTTAACGTTTGGATGCAGAACCCATTAAAAAATGGTGCAATCACACTAAAAAACAAAACCATTGAGTTAAAAGGTATCAACTGTTCTCTATTAGTTGGCGCTGGTAAAAGTGATCAATTGGTAACGGCTGATGCTGCTTTTCCACTAACTCAGTTGACAAATAGCCAAGATGTCACGTTTACTCTTATACCTGGCGGACACTTAGGTTTAATGTCTAGTCAAAATAGCTCAATCGAGTTTTGGCCGACACTTACAAAATGGCTAGAAGAACGTTCAACACATTTAAAAAGGTAAACTATGACTCAATCTGTTGCATTTATCGGTTTAGGTGCCATGGGATATCGCATGGCTGCTCATTTACCAAAATATTTCGACACAGTTTTTGTTTGGAACCGAAATTTTAGTAAAGCCGAACAACATGCAACAGAATTTGGAACAATTGCCGTTGAACTCGAACAAGCAGCGCAAGCCGATGTGATTTTTTCTTGCTTACCGACCAGCCAAGATGTTGAAAACCTAATAAACAGTATCAACATCAAATCAGGTTCGATTTGGATTGATTGTACCAGTGGTGTCCCTGATGCAGCACGCCGTCTAGCTGAACAGCTCAAAGCTCAAGATGTAGCATTTTTGGATGCTCCCGTCAGTGGTCAAACTATAGGTGCAGAAAATGCAACCCTAACATTTATGGTGGGTGGTGATATTGATGCATTTGAACAAGCCTATCCTGCTATGTCTGCTTTAGGAAAACTTATTCAACACGTAGGCGAGTCTGGCGCAGGCTTTGCAGTAAAAGCCATTAATAACATGTTGCTCGCTGTAAATTTATGGTCAGTAGCTGAAGGTTTTACAACATTAAAAGCACATGGCGTAAATCTAGATGCCGCCTTGAATTGTATTAATGCTTCTAGTGGTAAAAGTCTAGTCACTGAGAATATTTTCCCTCAACGTGTTTTAAGTCGAGAGTTTCCTGTTACTTTTGCCCTGCCTTTATTAGCAAAAGATACGGGAATTGCCCTAGATTTGGTACACGATGCAAAATTACCTGCACCTATACTATCTTTGGCACAAAGTCTCATTCAAGCTGCAAGCTTAACTGCTGAATCCAATAGTGACTTCTCTGCTGCAGTTAAAATGTATGAATCTTGGACTAAAATCACGCTTAAATAAGACTCTTTATTTATGCAATATTCTATTCATCGGCAATTTGATATCTGAAATTTATTAGATAGCACTGCATAAATATGTGGTGCTTTGAATATTGAATTTATTTCAATGTTTATAACTTGAGATTATTAAATTACATTTAAAGCTAATTAACTCACTTTAAGTTAATGAAAAATATATTTTTTATTTTAAAATATGAACAAATCATGAAGTGAAAATTACACTCAAACAATACACATTGATTGAAATTTCATGAATAAGCCTTATATTGGTAAATACGTAGGGATCAAATGCCATATGAATAACGTTTCATAAAGCCTTGATTTATACCTTTTTGAATAGAGGAACACCTCATGAATAAGTTTACGGTTGCAGTTATTGCAGGATTAATCTCTTTTACTGGTTTTAATCTCCAAGCTGCCACACCAGAACAAGAATGTAAAAAGTTGCAAGATGACTACAACCTCATCTATGCATCAAAAGGATTCTGTTTTAAAGACGCTGATGCTAAAGCTAAATATGGTAATGAAAACTGCCATACGACTAAGCCAAAATTTTCAGATAAAGAGCAACAACGTCTCGATCAAATCAAAGCTCGGCAAAAAGAGCTTAATTGCAAATAAAACTACTTAAATAGTTCATTTATAGCTCTCTTATTGAAATCATTAAGGGAGCAATTTTTTAACTTAGTACATCATATAAAGGATTAATCATGGCATACGATGACCAAAATATTTTCGCGAGAATTTTACGTGGCGAATTACCTGCGATTAAGGTCTATGAAGATGATCAAGTACTCGCATTTATGGATATTATGCCCCAAGCGGAAGGTCATACGCTTGTTATCCCAAAAACACCTGCAGTAACTCTACTCGATTTACCTGCGGATGCTGCTGCATACACCATTCAAATTGTGCAAAAGATTGCTCGAGCGATTGAAACTGCATTAGATGCAAAAGGTATTGTTTTAATGCAATTGTCTGGTGCTTCTGCTGGGCAAACTGTTCCTCATGTGCATTTTCACTTAATTCCAAGTTCAGTACATGAATTGGGGCGTCATGCTGCCAAGATGGGCGATCAAGAAAAAATTAAAGAATTAGCAGAAAAAATTAAAGCTGCACTGTAATTTTTCACATAATAAAAAGCGAAGTTATAACTTCGTTTTTTATTATTACTATAAAAATCAATAATAAATATAATTATTACTAAATATAAATCGTCATCAAACTGTCATCTTTCTTTCACTTCTCTGTCACAAAGTTTTCCGATACTGCATACAAGTCAGTGAGCTGTGTAACTTTTTGTACACAAGCAAGCTTATAACAGTAACTAAGGCATTAGCCATTTACAAAAAAGTGTTTTGGAGAAATCTCAATGAAAAAATTGCTTCTTGCTGCTACTGTAGCAACTTTAGCCATGAATGCAGCGCAAGCAGCACCAACATTGTATGGTAAGTTAAACGTAACACTTGACAATGTTGATAACAAAAACTTTGATGGGGAAAGTGACGTTACTGAAGTTAACTCTAATGCTTCACGTATTGGCGTTAAGGGTGAAGAAAAATTAACTGACAAACTTTCTGCAATCTATTTAGCTGAATGGGCTATTTCAACTGATGGTTCTGGTTCAGACACAGACCTTAGCGCTCGTAACCGTTTCATCGGTCTTAAATCTGATGGTATCGGTGCACTTAAAGTGGGTAAATTTGACTCTTACTTTAAAACTGCTGCTGGCAACAACCAAGATATTTATAACGACCACACAATTCTTGATATTACAAATACAATGTATGGTGAAGATCGCCTTAACAACGTAATTGGTTTTGAATCTGACCCTAAATTACTTGCTGGTCTTACTTTCAATGTAATGTTCCAACAAGGTGAAAATACTTCTGACTCGAAAGAAGGTGCTTCTGGTTACGATGATAAGCGTGATAGCTTCGGTGATTCAGTTTCTGCTTCTGTTAACTACGAAAACAAAGATCTTGGTTTAGCTCTTGGTGTTGCAGGTAACTCGGGCGTTCAAGGTAAATACAATGCTTACAGCTTAAAAGATATTTACTCTGATGCTTACCGTGTGACAGGTTCTATGGACTTTGGCGTAATTGGTGCTAAAGGTTTAGTTCTAGGTGCTTTATGGCAACATGCTGAGCCTAAAGATGATTTAACAGCATTTAATACTGGTAAAAAAGACACTAATGGTAAAGATATTCTTGCGAACTACAAAGGTTTGGAAGAAGATGCTTGGGTAGCTGCTCTTACTTATAAGATTGGTGACACTCCATTTGCTGTAAAAGGTCAATACCAATCAGCTACTACTGCTCGTGATGGTTTTGAAGATCGTAAACTTGACCAATACGGCGTTGGCTTAGACTACCGTTTCAACAAACAAGCTCGTTTCTACGGTATTGTTGCTCAACAAAAACGTGATTGGCAAGATGAAGACAACAAACGTACTGTTGTAGGTGCGGGTATGGAATATAATTTCTAATTTGAGATTATCGTTCTACAAAAAAAGGGCATTCATTTGAATGCCCTTTTCTTTTTGATTGATTATTTTTTTAAGAATCCACTTACTAAATTTAAGACATTCTGAATATCTTGATTTGCTTCTTGAGGATTTGTACTAGAGCCTTGTGGTGTCAAAGAATCAATAACTTGTGGTAGAACTGATGCTATTGCACCATAAATTGCCTGTTTAGGCGCTTGTGTTTGTTGTGAAACTTGTTCAACATCTTGATCATCAAATAAATTTTGAATATTTTGAGTTGGAACATCTTGAGCATTTTGTAGCTGTGGATCGACCCAACTTTGGACCTGATTTGCTAAACCTGCATTTTTTAGTTTATCTAAAGCACCTTGCAAACCGCCTTGTTTTTGAATCCATGCAAGAATTAAGGGTAAAACTGCTATCAATAACGTTTGTGCTGTACCACTGCGGTTACTATTGGTCTGAGTAGAATTACTACTATTTCCCGCACCTAACTGACCTAATACTGAACCAAGAATTCCGCCTAAACCACCTTGTTGTTGGTTTTGATTATTTTGTTGTTGTCCACCAAGTTGACCTAAAACTGAACCTAAAATTCCGCCCAAACCACTTTGCCCAGTCGTTTGCTGTTGTCCACCTAAAGCCTGTTTCGCCAGTATTTCAACAATGTTTGCTAAATCCGTCATGACTTATCCTTTGGAATTATTTATTCCAAAAGAATACGCTGCTTTGAAAAAACAAAACAAAGATGATTTGTTAATTTTTGCAAGAACTTGCAATCAAAAGCAAAGATTTAGCTTAGCTAAATCCAGCCTGATCACCAGCGGAACTTATCCCAGTTTTCAGGATTTGCCCAGAACTTAGAATTAAACCAGTCAGGAACATGTTTGTACGTCAAAATATTAAACTGCCATAAAGCAAAATCGCTTTCATGCGTGGTTTTATCAATCAATTGAGTAAAACCAAGTGAACGCAGTAACTTTTCATCAGTTAATTTACTCACGACAACGATACGTTTTGCCATCAAATCTCGAAGCTTGACTAATAGTTGGGATTTTTGAGAATCAGTGATAGTTTGCATTTCTTCTGTATCAAATAATACAAAACCTAAATCATATCGCTGTGTAAAAGGCAGATTTAAAAAGTCAGTTACGTTAAAATAATTCCATTGAATAGAAGCATTTTGGTCAATTTTCTGACCTATACAAAGTGCAGTATGAATCGGCTGTTCTTTAGATAAATCGTCTAGCATAGAAGTGATGACATTTTGTTCAGCCATACTGCAACCCTTGATTGAGAAAGATGAGAGTTTATTAATGGAACTACAGGGCATTTGCCATAAAATGCATGCAGCACTCAAAACGCATAGTGTAACTGATCAATCAACACGCAAGGCAAATGTTGAATATAAATTTATCCTAGATCGCTCAGAAACTGATCTACCGTTTGTGTTAGGTCAAGAGTTAGAGATTGAATGGACTGGAAATATTTTTTGTACATCTTGTGGTGCAAAGACACCTAAATCATATTCGCAAGGACATTGCTTTAAATGCTTTAAAACAAAAGCTGAATGTGACTTATGTATTATGAAGCCTGAAACCTGTCATTATCATTTAGGTACATGCCGTGAAAATGATTTTGCACACAATGTCTGCTTCCAACCACATATTGTTTATTTAGCGAACTCTAGTGCCTTAAAAATCGGAATCACCCGTATCGTGAATATGCCAACACGTTGGTTAGATCAAGGTGCGACACAAGCTCTCCCAATCATGAAAGTGGGTTCACGCCGTTTATCAGGATATTTAGAAACATTATTTGGCACTCAAATCGCTGATAAAACTGATTGGCGTAAATTGCTTAAAGGCGAAGCTGAGCCACTAAATTTAATTGAACAGCGCGATCAGATTATTGAAGAATTTGCACCTAAGATTCAAAGTATTCGTGATGAGTTCAGTCAAAATCTAGAGTTCAATGAAAATCTAGAATTACTAGAAAATGAAATACCACATGAGTTTATATACCCTGTGGAACAATATCCTGAAAAAATAAAATCACTAAATTTAGATAAGACTCCAAAAATACGCGGTGTATTACAAGGTATTAAAGGTCAATACCTGATACTTGATATTGGAGTGATCAATATTCGAAAATATACAGGCTATGAACTAATTCTTAGAGCTTGAATGGCTTTAAAGGTGGTTACGTTGCCACCTTTTTATTTATCAAGAGCTCAAACAGTTCAATATCGCTTGGACTGGATCTTCGGTATTCCCTGAGATGAGCTGCTTATGCATACTAAGATGTTGCATCATTTGAATATGTGCAGTTTCGTGATCCATCAATTTCTCAATTGCAGTTGCTAAATGCTGTGGCGTTGCATCTGCTTGTATTAATTCTTCAATTACCTTTTTGCCAGCAATAATATTGGGCAAAGAATAATATGGTATTTTGACTAAAAATTTCGCAATTAGATAGGTTAACCAGTTTAATTTATAGAATGTCACCATCGGACGGTGCAATAACATCGCTTCAAGTGTCGCTGTGCCAGATGCTAAAGCAACTATGTCACTCGCATTCATCACCATACGTCCAATTTTTGATTCAGCATCTGAATTTTCTAAAACATGAATTTTAGCCTTTAAACTAGTCCCTACATTCTGTAAACCCTGCTCTATCTGTTGCTTACGAGCATCATTGATTGCAGGTATCAGAAACTCAAGCTCTGGATATTTTCGATGTAAAATCTCGGCAGCATCCGTCAATAATGGCAATAATCGTTCGATTTCACCGCGACGACTGCCAGGAAGTAATGCGATGTGAGTTTTATTTGCGGCTAAACCTAATTGATGTTTCGCTTCAATAATCGGATTCTTGAGAGGTAATTGTTTTGCTAAAGGGTGTCCTACAAATGCTGCTGGCACCTCATAATTTTCATAGAATGTTTTTTCAAATGGAAACAAACAAAGGACTAAATCTATACTTCGTTTAATGCCATGAACTCGTCCTTGACGCCAAGCCCAAACTGAAGGACTCACATATTGAACTGTTTTGATTGGTAAATTGTTTTCTTTAATCGTTTTAGATAGACGTAGATTGAAATCTGGCGCATCTATTCCTATAAAAATATCTACGGGACGTTCAGTCCATCGTTCAACTAGACCATCACGTACAGCAAATAATTTTTTTAGGTCTTTAAGGACTTCCACAATTCCCATCACAGATAGTATTTCCATAGGATAATAACTATGAAAACCTTCAGCGATCATTTGCGGACCACCAATACCTTCAAATTCAACATCTATGCCTTGTTCGCGAAAACTACGCATGAGTTTAACTCCTAGCGTATCACCAGAAACTTCACCCACAACGATCCCAATTTTTAGTTTTTGCTTTAACAAGACAACTGCCCCATTCAAATGTTTGAAATATTTTAACAAAATGATTTTACATTGAATCGCATCAAAGATGACAATTTGTTCTTGATTAGTGAACATTAAGAATCATCTGTATTAGCATTAATTATTTATATATCCATTTATATTTACGATTAAAGTCAAATTGAATAGAATTGATTAGCACATTAATATAAACAAGAATCATTTTCATATGTAATTTATTCTATTTAACATCATTGTGAACTCATGTCTAAGACTTCTTTAAATACATATAGCGATAAACTAAATGTTTTATTTCGCTTCTTTTTAACGTTTGTGATCGGGTATGTATGTACAGCTTTTTTATGTATGAGCCTTACTCAAGTTTTTCAGACCTTTTTAGCCAAGGCTGAAGCAATTTATCTAGCAGCATTCATTTCCATATTTTTTTATCTCAGCTTTATCATTGTTGGATTTTGTTTTTCTTCTTTATCTAAGCTCGCCCTAACAAGTTTCGCAATCACCATATTTCTATTTGGCTTATCAGCAGGTTTGAATTAAAAAATGCAGAATAAAAGTGTTCGCCAGTCAATGGCTTGGCTACATACTTGGACGGGCTTAATTTTCGGATGGCTGCTATTTGCTATTTTTTTGATGGGTACAAGCTCCTACTATCGGCATCAAATCACTTTATGGATGCAGCCACAACTTGCGCAATATCAAATCAATCAGGATACGGCAATCCTAACTGCAACTCATTACCTATCCCAAAATGCTAGTGATGCTAAAACGTGGTATTTAAAAGTTGCTAATTCTGAAGAACCTGTAAATAAAATTTATTGGGAAAAAGCTAGTGGTGGTTACGAAAGTAAAAGCTTAGACGCTAATACTGGCAAAGAACTTGAATTACCTCATACTCAAGGCGGCGACTTTTTTTACAATTTTCATTTTCAGTTATACGGCATGCCTGTGTTTATTGGCAGGCTCATCGCAAGCCTTGCAGCATTCATCATGTTAATTGCACTGGTATCTGGCATTATTACCCACAAAAAGATATTTACCGACTTCTTTACACTCAGAACATTTAAATCACAACGGTCTTGGCTTGATTTTCATAATGTGACATCAGTTTTAGCTCTTCCTTTTTTTCTGACGATAACGTTTACAGGCTTAGCCATTTTCTTTTATTTATATCTCCCTTGGGGAATGAAAAAACTTTATCCAGAAAATCCTTATCAATATTTCACTGAAATACGAACCGTAGCTACGAATTCAAATACGATAACATCCCCTCAAATTAGCAACATGATATCGACAGAGGATCTTTTGACTCGAATCAAACAACAATGGGGAGATCAATCACTTGCTACTTTTGAAGTTAAAAATCCAAATACGGATCAAGCCGTAATAACGATCAAACAACTTGAAGATCGTTCAATCACGCTAAATCAACCGCAAATCGTATTTGATGGAGCGGGAAAGATATTAAGTAATACTAGAAATAATAGTGCTATAGCTACCCTAAATGCTGGAGTTTATGGACTTCACATGGCAACTTTTGCCCAACCTTTTCTAAGATTTGCTTTTTTTTGCTCAGGAGTTCTTGGCTGTCTGATGATTGCGTCAGGGCTATTGCTGTGGAGTCTTAAACGACAAATTCAGTATAAGTCCCCAAAATTCCATTTTGGTTACTACCTTGTTGATCGCTTAAATATTGCAAGTTTTATTGGTCTTCCGATTGCTATGTTGAGCTATTTTTTAGTAAATCGGTTGATATCAAGTCCTAGCGCTGATCTTAATTATGAAATTTATACATTTTTTAGCGTTTGGATGCTTAGTTTTGTATTGGCTTTATTCACACCTAAGCAATATTTATGGAAATCTCAGATTGTGATCTTTGCTCTACTCGCTTTTAGTTTACCCTTATATAACCTGTTCTATTTGCTTAATCATGACCTTATAGCAAACTTGGAAAGTTACTGGTTATTTCTACGTGTTGATCTATTCTTTGTTGCCTGTGCTTGTTTTGCAGCATTCATTTATAAAAACATTCAGCCAATACAAATCAAGTCAACTCAGAAAATTAAAAGCAAACTGATTAAAAATGGAGTGAATGTGTGATTTTCTTTAGTTTATTACTGACTTTAATCGGTATGTTCATCTTGTATCGTTGTAGTTCTAAACAACAGTCTAAAGTTCATTTGAAATATCAAAAAATAATGACGACCTATCAAGTGCAATTTCGAATCTTGGCTTTTCTTTTATTCCTAATTTCAGGAAGTTTATTATGTTGGATTGAGGGAATATCGATCGGATTCGTCAGTTGGTGGATATTTACAACACCCATCACCTTCCTATTGGTTTTAAAAATTAATCATGTCTTAACTCCTAGAGTCAAACACAAATGACGTTAAAAAATCTTCCTTTAGCTTTTTTTTGCATAAGTAAATCATTATTCATCACAACGAGTTATCTCAAAAAAGCATAAGATATGCCTGTTTTTGCATAATTAGGCATATTGGTAATGTTTGGTCCTATTGAATTTATCATGGCTGGGGTCTTGGTTGGCTTCTGTGTAGGTATCACAGGTGTTGGCGGTGGTTCTTTGATGACTCCTATTCTTATTAGCCTTTTCAAAATTGAACCACATATCGCAATTGGTACTGATTTGCTCTATGCATCAATCTCTAAATTCTGTGGCTCAGTTGTTCATGCAAAGAAACTCAATATCGTTTGGCCAATCGTTATTTGGCTAGCAATCGGTAGTATTCCTGCGTCATTCGCAACCTCATGGGTTTTAGAACATTATTTAAGTCAATCAACGCACTACAAAGCTGTATTAACCATGGTACTTGGTTTTATGTTGACTTTGACAGGTATCTCGATTGTCTTTCGTGCGCAAATTGAAAAGTTCTTTGACCGTTTCCGTAATCGCGAACAAGCAAATATGGAAAGCGAGCAACATGCTTTACAACATAAACGCCATTATATCGTCATCATGGGGATCATCTTAGGTGTGTTCGTTACACTATCATCTGTAGGTGCTGGTGCTTTTGGCATCATGGCTTTAGTAATTATGTTCCCAAATCTACCTATGATTCGTATTATTGGTTCTGATGTTGTACACGCAGTATTATTGACAGCAGTTGCTGGCCTAAGCCATATGTCTTCAGGCAACGTCGATTTTACATTATTGATGTGGTTATTGGTTGGTTCTATTCCAGCAATTATTGCAGGCACATTGATCAGCTCGCATATGCCAGAACGTTTGATTCGTAAAATTCTAGGTATCACATTATTTGCGCTAGGGATTAATTTTATGGTTAACCCGATCAAAGCGAAACCAAAGCCAGTAGAAACTCATCAAGCTGTCGTGATTCAGCAAACAACAACTTCTACAAGCGCAGTTTAAGTAGCAAAATGCCGATTGTTTCTACATAAAATATGATTATAACTAGTTAATCAGTCGGCATTTCGTGCTATATTCGTAGACAAAATAACCTCTTCTTTTGATTAAATTTGTGACAGCAATGAATACTCTACAGTCAAATCCAGTTTCTCAGCCAGATATCGACGACGTTAACATTAAAAGCATTCAAACTTTAATTACCCCTGCGGAACTGAAAGCTGATCTTCCTTTATCTGAGGCTGCGTCGCAAACTGTATTACAAGGACGTGCAACTGTACGTAATATTTTAGATGGTAAAGACAAGCGCTTGTTTGTCGTTATTGGCCCTTGTTCGATCCACGATCCTAAAGCTGCAAATGAGTATGCTGATCGCTTGAAAGAGCTAAGCGAAAAAGTAAAAGATACGCTTTATTTAGTTATGCGTGTTTATTTTGAAAAACCACGTACAACAGTAGGTTGGAAAGGTTTAATTAATGACCCTGATATGAATGACTCTTTCAATATTGAAAAAGGGTTACATATTGGTCGTGGTCTTTTACTAGAATTAAATGAAAAAGGTTTGCCTTGTGCAACTGAAGCACTTGATCCTAACTCACCTCAGTACTACCAAGATTTAATTTCTTGGTCAGCGATTGGTGCTCGTACAACAGAAAGTCAAACACACCGTGAAATGTCTTCTGGGTTATCTTCACCTGTTGGCTTTAAAAATGGTACAGATGGCGGTTTAACAGTTGCAACGAATGCAATGCAATCAGTAAAACACGGCCATAGCTTCTTAGGCCTAAATGAAAACGGTCAAGTTGCAATTATTAATACTAAGGGCAATCCTTACGCACACGTAGTTTTACGTGGTGGTAACGGTAAGCCAAATTATGATGCAACTTCTGTTGCTGAAGCTGAAGCTGCTTTAGCAAAAGCCAAAGTAAGCAATAAAATCATGATCGATACCAGTCATGCTAACTCAAACAAAGATCCGTACTTACAACCTTTAGTTCTTAAAAACATCACAGAGCAAATTCTTGATGGTAATAAGTCAATCGTAGGCATTATGGTTGAAAGTCATTTGAAAGGTGGTCGTCAAGATATTCCTGAAAACTTATGTGATCTTGTTTATGGTCAATCAGTAACTGATGGCTGCATCGACTGGGAAACAACAGAAAAAGCCCTACTAGAGATGCATGAAGCATTAAAAGACGTTTTACCAAATCGTTAATCTTTAATATAGATATAAAACAGGCTCTCATGAGCCTGTTTTTTTTACGTAAAAAGCTCGATAAATCCCCAATAAAGTGATCTTGAATACTGATTCATCTGTTTAAGATATGTTTTGTAGTGCAATGTTTTTTTAACTATACTGCTGCCACATTTCCACTGTGTCATATCATTGATATGAAGTCCAGTTTCCGTCAACATTTGCTAAAGTGGCGTGCCTGTCTTGGCACGATAACTTTGCTTTGTTTACTCTGGCATATTTTCTTACCCACGATGGTTCATAGTGGCGTTGTACCTGCACTGTATGCAATGCCGAGTCACTGCCAAGTTACAAATATTCAAAATAGCTTAATAGATTCAGATAGCCATTCAAGTCATCACCATCATGCTATGCACGATAAAACGCAGCATGAACAGCATCTTCAACATCAAAAAAATAATCTACTTAGTGATCATGCTAAAGAAGTTTTTGCGCTTGCAAGCAAGATCATGAAGCATTGTCCTTTATGTACTTATGGTGTTGACGCTGCTGCAATTGTTCCTTTTATTGCAATTATTTTTGTATTTTTATTGGCTTGGTTTACTCGTGTACGATGCCTATGCTATGCGTGGACTGAACCGTACCGGGTTTGTCGGAGACTTTTTTATTTAAGTTAGGCCACCTGACCTAACGGGTTAATCTTATCATAGTACATTGCTTCAAACTCAAAAGGTGATACATAACCCA
>NZ_JBPKBJ010000047.1:0-26539 GCF_051390655.1 Acinetobacter sp. P1(2025) | reverse complement strand
AAGTATAAAGATCGTGCGACTGATGTAGAACACACAGTAGAACTTGCGGGAATCTTTGTACAAATTGGTTTATTGCCAAATACGGATTTCCTAAAGAACAGTGCAGTTGAACTCAGCAATCGTGGTGAGATTGTCATTAACGATCGTAATGAAACCAGTGTACAGGGTGTATTTGCAGCAGGTGACTGTACGACAGTACCATACAAGCAAATCATCATAGCAACAGGCGAAGGTGCGAAAGCAGCATTATCTGCCTTTGATTACATGATTCGTTCTACGAATTAATTAGAACTTGTAATAAAAAAGCCCAAAGTTAACTTTGGGCTTTTTGTTTAGTTTTGCGGTTTATATAAACCGTGTTCAACCAGATGTTGTCGTAAAATTCGTCTTAATTCCAAGACTGCTTCGGGAGTTTCTTGAATTGAATGACCACCTGTAATAATTTTTTCAGAAACAGCTCCATCTAGGTGAGCACTTTTATAAGGAACTATTCCATCTGTCATGATGTTAGGATCTTGGCTCTTTGTGATATTTCCCATGATGGAATGAAACAGTAGACCTTTCTGTGGAGGAATATCAGCCGTTAACTCCATAAATTTGGATTTTTTACTTAGATCACTTGGACCATTCTGAATAACATCATTAGTAAGTGTTTTTACAAAATCTTTTAGCTCAACATCATTACTTGTTAAAGTATCTGCCAGTGTTGTGAGAAATGTGGTCGGTAGTTTAATGATTTTCCGTGCTGCGAGAGTAAACCAACGATCAGCGTAATCTGTACCTTTATGCGGTGCCGCAAGAAAAATCGCACGATCAAAATTAGATATAGGTTGCATTTTTAGTCGCTCACCAATTACGGGATGCTTGCGTAAACGAGTTTGCTGACGACTACTCATCATCACTAATGCTTCTTTTGATATATCAGCATTGCTCACTAAAAGGCGACTAATAATTCCACCCATACTATGTCCGATGAGAACAGCATCTTTTGCTGCAGCATCTTGCATATTCACCGAGCCAAATGCTTGTTTAAGTAGAGCATATATTTGAAAACGACTTTCTAAGATTGGCATATTGGTTGAATAAAAAACTTGCCAGACTTGATAATGTTCACGAAGTACAGGATCACCCATAATATCGTTTGTTACCGCAATCCATGCTTCAGGACTACTAGCTAAACCATGAACCAATACGATTACTTTTTTATTAGGATTGTAAGGTTCCAGCATATATAAATGCGGCATGGTTAGGTGTTGATCACGATCAATTAAAGTTAAGTAAGCTGCTGCGCCTAAATTATTTTCAGACAACCATAAACCATATGGAGCAGAGAAATTTGCAGCCAATGAATAAGGTTTTCCAGCGATATTAACTTTTTCAACGCTATATGGATCGTAAACTTTAATCTCAAATTCTGGGCTATTTAACACTTCATCTGCTGTTGCAGCGGCGCGTTTAGGTTTAGCAATAATAGTCGCAGCTAAATAACGAGCTTTGTGAATATTCGGATTTGTACCTTTAGGGTAGTTGTAGTTGAGAGGATCTAAAATATATTTATTCTCAAACTTATTGGCATTGTCAGCAGGGAATACTGCTACAAAATCAGAACCAAAACCATCGCGTCGGTTAATTGCTCTTAATCCTGAGAAGTTCATGTTATAGCTAGAGACAAATTTTTCTAGCTTCATATTCTGTAAAGGTTGATAAGCTTGGATATCAATCGTATACGTACTTTTCCCAATTTTAATAGTCGGTGCGAGGTCTTTGGATGGATTTCTTAGACTATGAATATTGACCAGTTGAGTTAATGCTTGGTTGTAAAAGTCACGAATTTGTACTTGGCGGTTATCAAAAAGTCGTTCTTGTGGTGCGCGACTGGTTTTAAATAGATAAGCATAGCTATAGCGAATACTTTTATCTAAAGCTTCTAATTGTTGATCTAAGCACTGCTCATAATTTTTCTGAATATTCTTTTGTTCTTCCTCAGATTTGTGTTTGCTTAGTTTACTTATTTTGCATTCTGATGAGTCCGCTAGAGCTTTGGATTTCGCTAGAAATAATTCACTGCTAGTCGATAAGAGCTGTTCATCTAAGATTTGAGGAATCTTATGTAAATCCGCAATGCACTCATCAGCAGATTGCATGCAATACTTTGCTTCTTTACCTGACATCGATAAAACATTGAGACTTGCTTCGCTGAGTCTTTTTTGAGTCAGGATACTATTTCTCTCATTAGCAATTGTGACATCAATGGCTTGCTGTTTTAAGCTTACAACTTGGCAACCACTCATGACGACTGTACTGAGTAGCGTTATTGCAAATAGGCGATGTGAAGAATTAAATGCACGCATTAGGGTTTCAGTAAATTGAGAGCAGGATTACCGCTATAATACGAAAAAAGGATGCATTTTCAATCAACATAAAAAAATAGACCGTATAAAACGGCCTATTTTTACAAAAAAGAGAGTAATTTAGTTAAGAACTTGCCACATGTTCCAACGTTTTCCTGATTCAACTTCTTGAATCAAACGGTCAACTACTTCTGCTTCGTCAGGATAATTAATTTTGTAATTTTTGAGCGTTTGAAGTGCATTTTTCTTCTGTTCAAGCCATAAGAAATTGTTTGCAGCAGAAAGATATGCCTCTTGCACTCCACCTTTAATCGCTTTATCTAGGTATGGAATCGCTTCACGTTGTCCACCACCTTCTGATAATCCAAAACCGAACCAAAAATTGGTTTCAGGATCGTTAGGGTTAATCGCTAAAATTCGTTGAGCATAAGTTAAAGACTTAGATGTGTAAGCTGTACCCAAGTCAAGGTTGCGAGCCATTACACTGGCTTTAAATGCACGGGTCAAAATATCCATAGATGCATTTGGTTTCTCAGCGAGAGCATCTAGTTTGTGTGTGATTTCTTTTAACTTTACTTCATATCCTTTGCGTTCTTGGCGTTCAGTAAATCGAGGAGGGTAATGACGTGCTTTTCCTTCAACTAGTTGTAAGAAGTCATCAATTTCCGTTACATCAATTTCATTTTCGCCTGCAAGAACCGCATATTTCATCCGTCTTTCAGAACTATCAATTGTTGGGACAATCAATTTATTAATATCTAAAGTTGCAGATTTTGTTGGGTCATTTTGCAAAGAAACAACCATCTTTGTCACTGGTTGTGTAGAGGCATCTTTGATTGCAACTTCAAAGCTTGGTGGTGCATCATATTTGATTGGATTTAAAGCATAGAATGGTGGTGTCGGATCTGGTTCTTTGAACACAAATGGTTCAACAATCTTCTCTTTTTTGGTCGGCGCAATACCACATGCAGTTAAAAATGTGGTTGAAATTACAAGTAATGCCAAAGGCTTAAAATTCATGCTTTACATCCATTAATTTTAGTAAAATGAGAAGTAGTTCGTTGGTTTTACCAGTCTAGGAAAAGCAAAACCAACTTGCAATGAAAAGCTTGTTACATTTTTTATAAATTGTATTATGTTGTTGATGTTTTGCTTTGTGCTTCACACTCTCTTCTAACTTCTTCAATAATCTTAAGTTCTTCTTTACTCAATGGTTGATTTCTACCACCTTGGGGTTTGAATGTTGGGTCAAGCTCAGATAGACGCTGACATAGAATATTCATACGCTTTTCATTTTTCTGCATACGATCTAATAACACGCGTATGCCTTCTAAAATAGGATCTGATTGATCTTGAGTTGTTGCATAAGGTTGGAAACCGATGCTTTCTGCATAGTCGCGACGGTTTGCTTCATCTTGCTCAACTTGATTTTTATCTTTAAAGATATAACGTGCTGGGTTACCTACAGCGGTAACTCCTTCCGGAACTTCTTTGGTCACAACAGCATTTGAACCAACTTTCGCCCCTTTATGTACAGTAAATGGTCCTAATATCTTTGCTCCAGCGCCAACAACAACACCATCTTCTAAAGTTGGGTGGCGTTTACCTTTATTCCAAGTAGTACCACCAAGCGTAACGCCATGGTACAGGGTGACATCATCACCAATTTCAGCTGTTTCCCCAATCACAACGCCCATGCCGTGATCAATAAAAAAACGTTTTCCAATTTTTGCACCTGGATGGATTTCTATCCCAGTTGCAAATCGACTAAATGACGAGAGCAGGCGAGCTGTACCCTTGTGATCTTTTTTCCAGAGTTCATGTGCTACACGATGCATAATTAATGCATGAATACCAGGATAAGTGGTTAAAACTTCAAGTGTATTTCGAGCAGCAGGGTCACGTGCAAATACAGCTTCAATGTCTTCTTTTAGCTGTTTAATCATGAGAGTGATCCTCCGTCTGTGTTTTTTTCCATGAACCATTGGCTAAAGCTTGTACTCGACTGAAAATACCGCGCAATAAATGATATTCCATACGATCTAATTGTATTCTTCCAAATAAACGACGCAAACGCAAAGGCAATAAACGTGGATTATTTGGATCTAAGAATTCAATTTCAGTTAGCATTTTTTCTAAATGAGGATAGAACTCTTCCATTTGTTTCTGTGTCACCAATGGCTCATCCCATTGCATACTTTGATTTTGCTTTAGCTGCATATGTTCTTGCGGGTCAGTCTGATCAGTGTTTTGCTGATTGAGCTCAAGTGCTGCCATCCTTAATTCATAGCATATCACTTGAATTGCTTGAGCTACATTTAAAACGCCATAACTTGGATTGACTGGAATAGTTAAATGGTAGTTTGCTAATGCTAACTCTTCATTAGTCAGACCACGATCTTCGCGACCAAAGACGATTGCAATATTTTGATCTAAATTGGCTGCTTTTAAACTTTCTTGAGCTGCAGGGCGAACATCAAGCAGAGGCCAAGGAATAGTACGGCTGCGAGCACTGGTTCCAAACACCAGATGGCAGTCTTCAATTGCTTGTTCCAAAGTATCAACGATTTGTATTTTTTCGATTAAATCTTGGGCGCCAGCGGCTAAAGCATCAATATCAGGATGAGGATAAGTTTTAGGTGCTACCAATACTAATTTAGACAATCCCATCGTTTTCATGGCACGAAGTGCACTACCGATATTGGCAGGGAGAGTCGTATTTACCATAACAATACGAACATGATCCAATTGTTTGGACACGTCATTTTGGTCAAACAGGTTCATAAATGATCCAATTTTTAAGAATATTGAGAAACTTCGGCTTGATACAGATCTAAAGCATCATCTATAGACATATTTGCAGGTGGAGGCGGAACCACACTTACTTTGGGTGTTTCAATGACTTTTGCTGCTTTGGATTTTACTTGATATTCAATATATATCGCATCTTTGCCAAAGTAGTCACGTAATTTACCAAGCAGTTCATCTAAAGGAGCAACTTTCCACTGAGCACCTAAATGTAACTCAGCTGTCGCAAAACTTTGATCGATAAGAAGCTGTATACCGATATGCTGACACATATCTACATTGCAATATGGTAAGAGAATGTTTTGCATATCTTTTGCTAAAGATTTAGTCATGAGATCGTGTGGCATACGTATTTGAATGGATTGAGCGCGTTTTTGACGAATTTCATTCAAACTAAATGCTTTACTTAAACGTGCCATTGGGCGGTCAAAACCTTCACGCTCATAAATCTCGCCTTCGATCACGACGACTTGTTCTAAGCGAACGATATCTTTATATCTTTGAAAACGTTCATGATTACAACTAACCTCAATTCGTGCAGTACCATCGTCTAAAGTGATCATGATACGGTTTGGAAAGTTTGCTACATCGAGTACCAAACCAGCAAATACGGTGGTTACACCACGACGTGTCGGGGTAACTTCATTCAGTTTTGCAGGAATGAATGCTTTTAATTCTGAACGATATACATCGATTGGATGTCCTGTTAAGTAAAGTCCAAGTGTATCTTTTTCACCTTTTAAACGAACTTCATCTGACCATGGTTTAACAGGTTTAGCTGGTTTACGTTGAACTTCTTCAACTTCACCAAATAAATCCATAATTCCTGTCTCACGATTGCTTCGTGCTTGTTCCGCAGCTTGAACGGCTTCAGGAAGTTGAACCATAAGACTAGAACGTTCTATTCCTAAACAGTCGAGTGCACCAGCACGAATAAGCGCTTCGAGTGTACGTTTGTTAATTTTTTTCAGATCAATACGATGGCAAAAATCAAACAAATCTTTATATGGTCCATCTTTAATACGTGAATCGATCACAGACTGCATTGCCTGCTCACCAACACCTTTAATTGCACCTAAACCATAGACGATTGTACGCTCATCAATGGCATGGAAATGATACAAGGACATATTTACAGAAGGGGGAAGAACTTCGAGTTTGTTATTACGACAGTCATCAATTAAGAATACGACACTATCCGTATTCTGCATTTCTGATGACATTACCGCTGCCATAAATTCAGCTGGATAATGCGCCTTTAACCATGCAGTATGGTAAGCAACTAAAGCATAAGCGGCCGCATGTGATTTGTTAAAACCGTAACCCGCGAATTTTTCCATGTAATCGAAGATATGGTTCGCTGTTGCTTCATCAATATCTTTTTCTGCCGCACCTTTAATAAAGATTTGGCGTTGTTTTACCATTTCTTCAGGTTTTTTCTTACCCATTGCACGGCGCAATAAGTCGGCTCCGCCAAGCGTATAGCCAGCGCAGAACTGTGCTGCCTGCATTACTTGTTCTTGATAAACCATAATCCCATAGGTAGGTTCTAAGACACTTTCAAGCAAAGGATGCAAATATTCGAATTCTCCACCGTGCATACGATGGATAAAGTCAGGAATGAGGTCCATCGGACCAGGACGATACAAGGAAACGAAAGCAATAATCTCTTCGAATTTGCTTGGTCTAGCTTCCTTCAACATCTTTTTCATGCCGACGGATTCAAACTGGAAAACCGCAGTCGTATTTGCCTCAGCAAATACGAGATAAGCATCTTTATCATCTAATGGTACATTAGCGATATTTAGTGAGACATCTGATTGAATTCTTTTATTAATATTTTGAACAGCATCTTCAATTACTGTTAAATTCCGCAGTCCTAAGAAGTCAAATTTAACTAGACCCGCGGCTTCAACATCATCTTTATCATATTGAGCTACACGGTTTGTGCCATCAGGATCACAGATAACGGCCGAGTAATCTGTAATTTTTCCAGGTGCGATGACAACACCACCTGCATGTTTACCTGTGTTACGTGTAATGCCTTCTAATTTGAGCGCCATTTCCCAAATTTCAGCAGCATCATCATGATCAGGGTTTGCAGGGTTGGTGACGATATCTTTCAGTTGTGGTTCAAGCTCTATGGCTTGTTTTAAGTCTACACCCAATGGTTTTGTTGGAACCATTTTGGAGATACGGTCAGCTAAACCATAAGATTTACCTAAGACACGTGCCACGTCACGAATTGCACCTTTTGCAGCCATTGTTCCAAAGGTTGCAATCTGTGAAACTGCTTCACGTCCGTAATTTTGTGCAACATATTCAATAACACGGTCACGACCTGCGATACAGAAATCGACATCAAAGTCAGGCATTGAGACACGTTCAGGATTTAGAAAGCGCTCAAATAACAGGTCGTACCGTAAAGGATCAAGGTCAGTAATTTTTAAACTATATGCAACTAATGAACCTGCACCCGAACCACGCCCTGGTCCCACAGGTACACCATTGTTTTTTGCCCATTGGATAAAGTCCATGACGATAAGGAAGTAACCTGGGAATCCCATCTTGAGGATGATATCGACTTCATATTTGATTCGTTCATCATATGGCTTTCGAATATCAGGCCAATCTTCATCGCGTTCATCAATTGGATATAGATGATTTAAACGTTCTTCTAAACCTTCTCGTGATAAATGTTCGAAATAGGTATCAATGGTATAACCATCAGGAATAGGGAAATCAGGCAAGAAATAGGTACCAAGCTGCAAGGCAACGTTGCAACGTTTAGCAATTTGGTAAGTATTTTCAATCGCACTAGGAATGTCAGAGAATAACTCAGACATTTGTTCTGCTGTTTTAAAGTATTGTTCAGGACTATACGGTTTAGGACGCTTATCATCACCTAATACGTATCCATCAGCGATACAAACACGCGCTTCATGAGCATAAAAATCGTCTTGTTCGATAAAGTGGATATCGTTATGAGCCACTACACCGATTTGGTACTTAGCAGCAAGTTTTACCGCCTCAACAATAAAATCTTCTTCCCCAACACGATCTGTGCGCGTCAAACTAAGGTAGACACGATTTCCAAATTTACTAATCCAGTCTTCAAGAAGAGGTTCAGCTTTCTGAGGGTTGGAAGAGCAGAGCATTTTGCCTACATCACTGTGTTGCCCCAATAGAATGATTAAATCTTCTGCTTGTTCTAATACCCATTCTTTTTGAACACAAGGAACACTAAGTTGCTGACCTTCGATGAATCCTCTAGACACTATTTCCGTTAAATTTCGCCAACCTGTATTGCTCATCGAAAGTAAAGTTGCACGATGTTCAGCATCATTCAATCGAATAACACTGCCCATAATAGGCTTAATCCCTTTACCTAAGCATGCACCATAGAATTTAACAGCAGCATGTAGGTTCGAAAGATCAGTAATTGCTAAAGCTGGCATTTCTTCAGCAACAGCAGCTTTGACCAAATCAGGTATGCGAACTATCGATTCTGTAATCGAAAACTCTGTGTGAATACCAAGATGAACAAACTGCATAAATCTATCCTAAACGCGATTGAAGAATATTCTAACACGCTCTGTTTAGGACAGTTGTCTAATATTTTTGCAATAGAATGCTGTTCGGAATGATCTAACCAAGAATAAATAAAAAAACGATGCTAATCAGATCAATTGATTAACATCGATTTGGATTTCAGCTTAGCAATTAGTATTGCCAAAAGATTCGCTGAATTTCTTTTGCATCATTAGTTTTAGTCAGTGCTAAAGCAGTCAAAATACGAGCTTTTTGTGGGTTTAGATCATGTCCAGCCACCCAACCGTATTGATCATCAGGTTGTTCTGCATTTCGTAATACAAAACCTTGGCCTACGCGAGATGAACGGACAATTTGAATGCCTTGTTCATCATGTAGTTGCTTCAATGTCGGAACAAGATATTTTGCTACCGAACCATTTCCTGTTCCTGCATGAATAATCGCTTTCGTTCCAGCTTTTGCATAAGCAAGATAAGCTTCTGGTGTCATTGAACCTGAACCATATGCGATTTGAACCAACGGAAGTTGATCACCTTTGATATTTTCAATATTAAATTCAGAGTTGTTAGTATGACGTTTGATACTATTTCTGAACCAATAAGGTTTGCCCTCAACGATTGTACCTAATGCGCCCCATTGGCTTATAAATGCATTAGTATGAATGTTAATCCCTTTGGTTGCGTCACGCGCAGCAAAAATTGAATCATTCATCACGATGAAAACACCTTTATTTTTGGCTTCTTCAGATGCAGCGATTGCAACGGCACTATAAAGATTGAGTGGACCATCTGCTGAAAGAGCAGTTGATGGACGCATAGAACCAACAAGAACGATAGGTTTTTCAGTGTGAATAACTAGATTTAGAAAGAATGCCGTTTCTTCTAGAGTATCGGAACCGTGAGTAATTACAACGCCATTTACAGATGGTTTTTTAACTAAATCATTGACTTGGCGAGCAAGGGAGAGTAACTCTTTGTCAGTGATATTTTCAGAAGCGATTTGAAGGGCTTGAATACCACTTACATTTGCCAGATCTTTGATTTGAGGAACAGCATTAATTAAACCATCGACTGGAACTTTGGCTGCGGTATATGTCGCACTGTTCGTTGAACTTGCACCCGCACCAGCAATTGTTCCACCTGTTGCTACAACTACGACATTGTTTTTCGCATGTAACGCAACTGATGAAGCAATCAGTGTTAAAGCTAATCCAAATGATTTAACCGTTTTAGTAATCATTAATCACAATCCTGTATTTTAATTTTCCATAGATGTGCTATGTCTATACACGACATGACACTGGAATATTATTCAAATTTTTATAGATCAAAATCATTGGCATTATATTTTTTTCGAGTACATCTAATTTATGTCGAAGCAATGAGAAGTTGGGTTTTAAATTTATAATATTTAATTGCTATTTTAAGGTGGGAAAATCATGAATTTCATATGTTATTTATGACCAAATGGTAATTTTTTTATTTTTCATATGAGGTCTTTATGCTTTAGTCGTATTGTAAGAACCATAATTTTCAATACTTGTGCTATGGCAAAAAGCAAACATTGATATTTTTTAACACATTTATCCATTTCCCATTATTTTATTTTTCATGTGATATTGGGTGGTGAAAAAACTTGTTCTGAATCATTCACCTCAAAGTGCTACGGTTATAGTGAGCTTTTAAAAGATGGGTTTATTTCATCTAATTGGTAAATTTAAATTTAAGTTTACTTGGATGTTTTTGACGTTAAAATAGAGACCAATAAAAAATTTATCCATGAGAAATTTATAATGAAATTAAAGAATATTGTTCTTTCAATACTATTGAGTAGCAGTGTCACTATTTCGAGTACTGTTTATGCCGAAGATGTTCCGTTTAGCCAAGAACTCGTAGAGCAGGCAAAATTAGGTAATGCTGAAGCACAAAATAATTTAGGTGATGCTTATTACTACGGAAATGATGTTGATCAAGATTTTGGTAAGGCTTTAGAGTGGTTCAAAAAGTCAGCTGCGAAAGGAAATGCAGATGCACTTTTTTCGGTCGGTTACATGTACGACTATGGTGAGGGAACAGAAGAAGATAATCCAACTGCATTGAAGTGGTACACTCAAGCTGCACAAAAGGGGCAACTGTATGCTCAATACTACCTTGGTTTTCTCTATTTGTATGGAGATGAAGGAGTTGGGGTGAATAGTAAAAAAGGCTTGGAGTGGATGACTAAATCTGCTGATGGAGGATTAGATTTAGCTCAGGCTGAATTAGGTCACTTATATAATGATGGAAGTGATGGAGTCACTCAGGATTTCAAAAAGGCTCTCCATTATTATCAGCTAGCGGTAAAACAAGATGAGCCAACTGCGATCAATAATCTTGGGATTTTCTATCTGGAAGGTAAGGGTGGTATTAAGCAGGATTATAAAGAAGCACTAAGATTATTTACCCTTGCTTCTGAGGCAGATAATGGTTTGGGTTCATCAAATATTGCTTATATATATGAAGAGGGTAAAGGTGTCGCAAAAAACTATAAAAAAGCGGCTGAATATTACGAGCTTGCAGTTGATCAGGGTGAGAATGAGTGTTTGTTGGATTTAGCTCGTATCTATGAAAAAGGTGGTTTTGGTCTGAAACAAGATCTAAAAAAATCAAAAGAATACGAAGCTCAGTGGGATGAAACTCAAAGTTCAGAATACTGATAAAAAATCCCCCTTTAGATAGGGGGATTTTTTTAGAAGCTTAGCGCATTTTTGCCAAGAAACGGCTTAAACGATTGATTGCTTCACGTAATTCATTTTCAGCTGGTAAAAATACAACACGGAAGTGGTCTGGGGTTGGCCAGTTAAATCCTGTGCCTTGTACTAAAAGTACCTTTTCAGCTTTCAGTAAATCAAGCATGAGCTTTTCATCATCTTCAACTGGATAAATCTCAGGATCAAGTTTAGGGAAACAATACATCGCCCCATCAGGTTTCACACAACTTACACCTGGAATTTCATTTAACATTTCCCATGCAATATTGCGTTGTTCATATAAACGACCACCAGGACGAATCAAGTCATTAATTGATTGATAGCCGCCTAATGCTGTTTGAATCGCATACTGAGCTTGATGGTTTGAGCACAAGCGCATTGACGCTAGCATATCTAAACCTTCGATATAATCAGCAGCTCGTGCTTTGTCACCTGTAATCGCCATCCACCCAGCACGATAACCTGCGATTCGGTACGCTTTAGACAAACCATTAAATGAAATACACAATTGATCACCAGCTAATGCTGCTAGAGCAACGTGTTCAATTCCGTCATAAACGATTTTGTCGTAGATTTCATCTGCAAATAAAATGAGATCGTATTTCTTCGCTAAAGCAACGATCTGCTCTAAAACGTGTCTAGGGTAAACAGAACCAGTTGGGTTGTTCGGATTAATTACAACAATACCACGAGTATTTGGGGTAATTTTGCTTTCCATATCTGCGAGATCTGGATACCAATAATTTTCTTCATCACACTTATAGTGGATCGCTGTGCCGCCTGACAGATTTACCGCAGCTGTCCATAAAGGATAGTCTGGCATTGGAACAAGCATTTCATCGCCATCATCTAGCAAACCTTGCATTGCCATTACGATTAATTCTGAAACACCATTACCTACATAGACATCATTGACATGCATGTCAAAGACGCCTTTTTGCTGATAGTACTGACAAATGGCTTTACGAGCAGGGAAAATCCCCTTTGAGTCTGTATATCCAATTGCATTCGGTAGGTTTAATGCTACGTCATTAATAATTTCTTGTGGCGCTTCAAAACCAAATGGTGCAGGGTTGCCAATATTTAGCTTAATAATTTTATGCCCTTGCTCCTCCATTTCATTGGCGGCGCGTAATACTGGTCCACGAATGTCATAGCATACATGCTCAAGCTTTGAAGACTTTTTAATTTGTCGAGGCGTTTGAGCTGAGTGGGGTGTAGCAGTATTTTTAGGCATAGCGGGATTCACTTTTGCATATCGATATAGATAACTTTTAAATGTTTCAACTGTAACCAGATCAAGATCATGTTGATCTCTCAGTAATTCAACAATTTTTTCATGCGTAAAACCAGATTGTTGATACTGTCTGATGGTTGGTAATAGATTTTTAAAAACCACACTTTTTTTCTGTGACATTTTTTGTCCAATACAACCGCGCTGAACAAGAATACCACTATGACTGCTTACTTGAAAGGTGTTTTAAATGAAAATTGCTTACTTGTGTAAAAATATTTTGCTTACTATTTGCTATTTTAATATAAGTGCTTAAATTACGATAAATTACACATTGAAAGACTAGAGTTTTTTTTTTGAATGGCGTAAATATAAAGCATGATCATCAAGATATTTTTTACAACAAAATAATAGGTGCTGGCTATGGGAAAAGTGAATAAAACAGATCGAGAATGGCAAAGAGAGTTGTCACCAGAAGAATATCGTATCACTCGTAAAAAAGGCACAGAACCCGCATTTACAGGTCAATATTGGAATAGCAAACAACATGGCATTTATGTATGTCGTTGCTGTGGTGCTGAGTTGTTTTCTTCAGAAACGAAATACGACAGTGGTTCGGGATGGCCAAGTTTCTATCGACCGATTGATAATAGTGCAATAGAAGAGCACGAAGACATATCACATGGTATGGTCAGAACAGAAATTGTCTGCCATGATTGCGATGCACATTTGGGCCATGTGTTTGAGGATGGTCCACAGCCGACAGGACTGCGTTATTGCGTGAATTCGGCATCATTACAACTTAAAACAGAAGAAAAGAATGACGAGGAAACGTATCCATGAGTAACATTTATCAGTTTGAAGCTGAATTGTTAGAGGGAGAAACAAAGGCGCTCGCTGATTATAAAGGCAAGGTCATGCTGATTGTGAACACCGCAAGTAAATGCGGTTTCACTCCACAATTTGCAGGACTCGAGAAGCTTTACGAAAAATATAAATCTCAAGGATTAGAAATTTTAGGGTTTCCTTGCAATCAATTTGGAGGGCAAGATCCAGGGACAAATAAGGAAATTGGGAATTTTTGTCAAAGGAACTATGGTGTAACTTTTCCAATGTTTGCAAAGGTTGATGTGAAAGGGCCGGAAGCACACGTTATTTTTAGATTTTTGACACGTGAGGCAAAAGGTATTTTGGGTAGTCAAAATATCAAATGGAACTTCACAAAATTCTTGGTTGGTCGTAATGGTGAAGTTTTGGGGCGATATGCACCAACCACTAAACCTGAAGCTTTAGAAGCTGATATAGAGAAAGCTTTAGCGAAAAAGTAACAATAATATAAGTATTAAAAAAAGACGGTCATAAGACCGTCTTTTTCACATACAGATCAAAGCTGTTCAACAGCCTGATCTTTAGCTTTTCTAAAGCTATGCAGCTTGCGATTAATATCATCAATAAAGGTATACACCACTGGAATAACCAATAAAGATAAGAAAGTGCTAGTGATTAAACCACCAATTACTGAAATTGCCATTGGTGCACGGAAGCTTGGATCTGTTCCGATACCCAAAGCGATAGGTAGCATACCTGCACCCATAGCAAGGGTTGTCATAATAATCGGGCGCGCACGTTTATGACAGGCATCAAGCAAAGCATTAAATCGTGAATAATCTTTCTCTTTTCTTGCGATGATCGCGTAATCGACTAAGAGAATAGAGTTCTTACTTGCAATCCCCATCAGCATAATTAGTCCAATCAAACTTGGCATTGAAAAGCTGCTTTTTGCCAAAAGCAACAATACAAATGCACCGCCCAAAGACAATGGTAATGCGACCAAAATGGTAATAGGTTGTAAGAAGTCTTTGAATAAGAGCACTAAAACGACATAGATACATAGTACCCCTGTGAGCATTGCCAATCCAAAGCTTGAGAAAAGTTCCTGCATCACCTCAGCATCACCAATATTGGTACGTTTCACAGTAGGTGGTAAGTTTTTCATCGTTGGTAATTGATCAACTTTTGCTGCTACATCACCAAGCGGTTGGTTATTCAACTCAATATTAAAATTAATATTACGCAGGCGATTGAAACGATCGATTTGTGATGGACCGCTTTCAATATTGACATCAGCAATTGTGCCTAACATCACTGGACCATGACTTCCTTTAATCATTAAGCGTTTAATCAATTCCTGATCTTGACGTGCAGAAAGCGGAAGTTTGATCACGACAGGAACTTGCCGTTGCGATAAATTTAATTTTGCAAGATTTTGGTCGAAATCACCTGCAGTGGCAATTCTCAGTGTTTCTGCGATATCAAAAGTTGTAACCCCAAGATCAGCTGCTTTAGCAAAATCTGGGCGAATAACCAACTCTGGACGAATGAGTGCTGCACTTGAAGTAATACTGCCGATGTTTGGAATTGTGCGTAATTCACGTTCCAGCTTACGTGCTGTTGAAATAAGAGCTTCAGGGTCATCACCTGATAAGGCGAGTTGATATTGGCTATTGTTCCCTGCGATACCGACTTGAATACGAGCACCAGGTAAAGGAGCGAGTCGCTGACGTATTTCACTCTCGATTTCTTGCAGACTTAAACTACGATCTGAGCGCTCTGAAGTTTGGATTGTTAGAGTTGCTTTTCGAGGTTCACTGGATGCACCACCAGAAAAAGGATCTGAACCAGCTGCACCACCACCGATGGTTGTATAGATGCTTTTGATTTCTTGATGATCTTTAATAAGATTTCGTGCGTATTCGGCAGTTTTTAAGGTGTCTGCGAATTGTGAGCCTGGAGTGAGTTCTAATCTTACTTGAGTTTGTCCTGTGTCAGGTGGTGGAACAAAACCTGTAGGTAGAAGCGGAATCAGCATAATTGAGCCGATGAAAAACAGAATAGCACCACCAAGCGTAACCCAACGGTGATGTAGACACCACGTGACTAGACGCATATAACCACGCATAACACGACCATCTTTTTCTCGGTCACGTGCAAGCTTGGATGTCCCTTGATCATTTAATCTATCTGCATCTGAGTTTTCTGCTGTGTTCTCAACTTTGCCAATCCAAGGCTTCAGAATATAAGCTGACATCATTGGTGTTAATAATCGAGCGACTAAAAGCGAGGCAAATATCGCTAGCGCTGCTGTCCATCCAAATTGAACAAAGAATTTTCCTGCGATGCCGCTCATGAATGCGGTGGGAAGGAATACAGCAATCAATGTAAATGTGGTTGCAATAACAGCTAGTCCAATCTCATCGGCTGCTTCCATAGCAGCTTCATAAGGTGTTTTCCCCATCCGTAGATGCCGAATGATATTTTCAATTTCAACAATTGCATCATCCACCAAAATACCCACGACGAGTGACATAGCGAGTAGTGTTACGGTATTTAAGGTAAATCCAAAATAGTACATGCCGATTAAGGCAGGCAAAATAGAGAGTGGTAAAGCGGTTGCTGCAATAATCGTAGCTCGCCAATCACGCAGAAACAGCCAAACCACTAAAATTGCAAGAATTGCACCTTCATAAAGTAGTGACATCGAACCTTTATAGTTGTCAGCAACAGGCTTAACGAAGTTAAAGGCTTCTGTGATTTTGATATCTGGGTGAGATGTCTTGAGCTTATCTAATGCCTCAATAACGCCTTTTTCAACATCAACTTCACTTGCACCTTTGCTTCGTGTGATCTCAAAACCGATTACTGGTTGTCCATTCAGTAATGCTGCAGAACGTCGTTCCGCTATTCCATCTCGAATTGTAGCCACTTGATCAAGTCTGATATGTCGACCATCACTTAAAGCAATATCCATGGCACCAATTTCAGCAGCTGTTTTTACAGTTGCAATCGTACGAATGGATTGTTCACTGCCACCAATCTTGGTTTGTCCACCTGAAGCATCTTGTTGAACTAAACGAAGCTGGCGAGTGATATCCGTTGCAGTCGCATTGAGTGCCAGTAATTTTTCAGGATCGAGTTCGACTTCAACTTGGCGGGTGACACCACCAACACGTGCAACAGCACCCACACCTTTAACCTGTAACATAGCACGAGCAATATCGTAATCCACGAACCACGAAAGAGCTTCTTCATCCATTTTAGGGGATTGGATGGTATAGGTGAGGATAGGTGAACCAGATAGATTAATTTTACTAACAATCGGGTCTCTTAAATCAGCAGGTAGGTCTGAACGTACTTGTGAAACAGCATTACGCACGTCATCAACAGCTTCTTGTAGTGGCTTTTCTAGCTGAAATTCTGCGGTGACAGTCACAACACCATCTTGAATGTTTGTGTACTGATTTCTTAGACCTTGTAGCGTTGCAATTGAGTTTTCAATTTTTCGAGCAACTTCTGTTTCTAACTGTGGTGGAGCTGCACCTGGTAATGCGGCGGAAACAGTCACCATCGGTAATTCAATATCGGGAAATTGTTGTATTTTCATCCAGTGAAAACACAACAGACCTGCCAATCCAAGCATGATGAATAAAAGAATTCCTGGAATTGGATTTCGGATTGACCACGCTGAGAAATTCATTTTATTTCTCCTGCGATTTCACTAGTTTTTGAGTAAGTGGTGTTTCAGGAATTGCTTGCGCAACATTCACTAAATCACCATCAGTCAAGAAACCTGTACCAGAAGAAACCACTTTTACATTTAACGGGAGGTCTAAGATTTCAACTCGATCATTTTGTCGACGTCCTGTTGTTACTTTTTTCTGTGTTACACGGTTGTTTTGATCAAGTACAAAAACATAGGAAAATCCATCACGTAGCAGTAGAGCGGTCTGAGGAATGGTGATCGCTGTTTTTTCACCTAGATCAAACTCTCCCTTTACAAACATTCCCATACGAATTGCTTGAGTTGTTGGCAAATCAACATATACCAAACCATAACGTGTTTGAGGATCAATTACTGGTGCAATCATTCTAACTTGACCTATCACTTTGGGTTGTGAAGGATCAGGTGAAATAACGTGAGCAGTCATACCTTGTTGAAGTTTGTATAAATCTGTTGTTGTAACTTCAGCTCTCCACTCCAAGCGATGATCTCTAATCAAGCGGAATAATTCTTGACCTGTTTGTGCTAAAGAGCCAACGGTTGCAGTTCTAGCAGAAATGACACCGTTGTCAGGAGAAACGACTTGTGTTTGGGCTAAGCGCAGTTGATTGCTTTCAATTTGTGCTTTTGCTGCATCTAAACGTGCTTGAGCTGTTGCTTGTGATGTTTGATATTGTGTTGATTCTTGAGCTGAAATAGCACCAGTATTTTTTAGCTGCTGAATGCGCTTATTATTGGTAATTGCATCAGCCAAGACAGCTTGAGCTTCTGCATAGCTTGCTTTTGCTGCCGCTAAATCAGCACGAATAGTTTCACTATTGATTTCAGCTAAAATCTGACCACGTTTTACTTCATCACCGACATTTACATTCACACGTGTTAATCGCTGTCCAGATAGCTCACTGCTAATTACAACTTCTTGCCAAGCTGCAATATTTCCATTCGCAGTAAACACTTGTTTCCAGTTTTGTTGTTCTGGTGAAACTACTGTTACGGTCAGTGCAGCTTTTTGAGTGTTTGTTTGAGCATTTTTTTGCTTATCATCTGTATCTGAGTTTTTACTTGAACTCGTTTTCCACATAAAAAATGCAACAGTCATAAGTACAATAATGATTGCAGCAATGAACCAAACCTTTTTCTTTGTATTTTGTGAAGTTTGAGGAGCCATCTTTCCATAGTCACCAAATTTTGATGCCTAAGTATAGACGAACATTTCAACAGATGGTCAATAGTTAATAGATAGATGAATAGCTTTTAAATGCACTATATGTCGGGAGACAAATGAATGGAAAGCGGCTACATATTATGAATATTTAAAGAGGTAATAAGCGGTTGATCACCACATTTTTCATCACAATTGTTGATGTGAGTCGTTGCACATTTGGTAATGCCGATAAACTATCATCATAGAGTTTCTGAAAACTAGCTAGATCTTTGGCAACCACATGGAGAAGATAATCAGGATTACCAAACAGACGTTGTGCTTGAATAACGTTGGCTATTTCACTGACTTTTTCTTCAAATTGAGATAGTGCGCCTTTATCTCCATCTTTAAGTGTCACAAAAATGATAGCTGAGAAATTAAATCCAATTTGAGATGCTTCCAAATCCGCATGATAGCCTTTGATTACACCTGATTCTTCCAGAGCTTTCACTCTACGGTGGCAAGGAGACAAGCTTAGACCTACTTTTTCAGCGAGTTCTGTGATAGATAGTCGCCCATTTTTTTGTAATTCAGCAAGAATTCTCTTATCTGTGCGATCCATTTAGAAGAATCTCCTGAATAAATAGAAATAAAAGAAATTAATTAGGAAAACATTTTAACCATTTAAGCATATTCTCTCCAATAGATTTTTCAAAACATGGTTGAAATAAAAATTCATTTCAATCGTAGTGTATTGAAATAAATAGAGTTATGGATATGGATTTAAATGTAATTATTGCCTTTTGGTGTGTTTCAATCTTGTTTGTTTTAACACCTGGTGCTGACTGGGCGTATGCAATATTGGCGGGAATAAAAGGGAAGTTTATTGTTACAGCTGTTTCTGGACTTGTACTGGGGCATTTTTTAGCGATTTTGTGTGTTGCAGCTGGCGTGGGCACTTTAGTTAGTCATTATCCAATTTTATTGACATCTTTAACGATTGTTGGTGCATGTTATTTATTGTGGATGGGAATAAGCTTGTTGATTCGACCAGCTACCATCTCAAGTACTGAACAACAGACATCTGCGTTTGATTCAGCAAAGTCTTGGTTCGTTAAAGGTGTGGGAATTAGTGGGTTAAATCCAAAAGTTTTATTGCTCTTTTTTGCACTATTGCCGCCATTTATTCACCCAAACTTGCAGTTTTCAGCTACAGCTCAGATCCTTTCTTTAGGCATTATTCATCTAATTAGTTGCGCGATTGTTTATGTATTGGTTGGATTGGCAGCAAAGAAACTATTAAGTACCAGACCCCATGCGGTAAGGGTGGTCAGTCGAATTTCAGGTACGTTGATGGTTTTGATAGCCACAATTCTAATTATTGGTCAGGTTTAAGTTTTATTTCGGAATCTGTAATAGAAATCACTTACAGATTCCGAACTCATTGTATTTAAAGAATTGCTTTTAAGCGTTTAACAACTTCTTCACATTGAGCAAGATCAGCAACTAGAGCCATGCGCACGTGACCTTCGCCTGGATTACCTTGTTCAGTATCACGAGATAAATAGCGACCTGGAAGAACTTTGATATGTGCTTTTTCCATAAGCATTTGAGCAAAAGTTTCATCATTGTCAACTTTTAACCAATAGTAGAATCCAGCATCTGGCTTTTGTAGTGGTAATAAATGACCAAGTTCGCTTTGGAATAATTCAAATTTCGCACGATATTGTTGGCGGTTTTCTTCCACATGTGCTTCATCATTCCACGCTGAAATAGATGCAAGCTGATGTTGAACAGGCATTGCTGCGCCATGATAGGTACGATACTGTAAATAAGGTTTTAATAATGCTGCGTCGCCTGCAACGAAACCAGAACGCATACCTGGAAGGTTTGAACGTTTTGAAAGTGAATGAAATACGATGCAATTCTTATAGTCATCACGTCCAATTTCAGCACAGACTTCTAAAAGGCCAATTGGTGCTTGTTCAAACCAAAGTTCTGAATAACATTCATCAGAAGCAATAACAAAACCATATTGATCAGACAGTGCGATTAGCTTCTTAAATTGTTCTTTTGAGAGTACGGTTCCAGTTGGATTTCCTGGTGTGCATACAAATAACAAAGCTGTTTTTTCCCAAACTTCTGCAGGTACAGCATCAAAATCGCCTAAATAACCATTTTCTTCTGTACAGTTAATGAAATATGGTTTTGCACCAGCAAGTAACGCAGCACCTTCATAAATCTGATAAAAAGGGTTTGGCATCACAATATAAGGTGCATCTTCTCTTTTAATTAAAGCTTGTACAAAAGAAAAGATTCCTTCACGTGTGCCAGAAACAGGCAAAATATGTTCTTCTGCACTGATTTGATTCAGTGAAAAGCGATTTGTAAGCCATTGTGCAATACTTTGGCGCAGCTCAGGTAAGCCCTTACTGTTTGGATAGGTTGATAAATGTGCAAAGTTATCAATAATTGCTTGCTTAACGAACTCAGGTGCAGGATGTTTCGGTTCACCAATTGACAATGGAATCAAAGGTAAATTGGCTGGTTGCACATTTTTAAAAAGTTGATTTAACTTTTCAAAAGGATACGGATGCAATAAAGACAAGCTAGAGTTCATTTAAACAGTTACCGAACAATAAAAATTAAGAGGGTGGATTACAAATTTGGTTTGATGCTTCATCAAGAGCCGCTTTTAGTGTCTCAGCAAAGAGTTTGACCTCTTCGTCAGTTAACAACACACCATTTTTTTTGGTCACAAAGAAAATATCTTCAGCACGTTCACCTAGAGTAGCAATCCTCGCTGAGTGGATATCTAAACCTTGTAACATGAAGAGAGCGCCAATACGTGCAAGTAAACCAGGTTGGTCAAGTGTCGATATTTCAACCATATGCTGTTGTAAAGCAGGGTTTAGTGCGATATCGACAGTGTTCTGAACATCGAAATGACGCAAATGTCTTGGTATACGGCGTTGCATGATACCAGGGTATTGGTCAGGATGGCTGAGTGCTTCAACCAATGCCAATTTCACTTTTCGTTCCCGTTCTGGGTCTGTCAGTAAGGTGCCAAAACGATCTAAGACTAAATATGTATCTAAACTAAAAGCAGTACTTGCCGTAATAATTCGGGCATCTTGAACATCAAGGTTCATACGATCTAGTACGGCTACGGTTGTGGCAAATAGGTTTGGTTGATCACGGGTATAAATAAAAATTTGTACTGCATCTTGTGCAGCATTGCGGTGAGCACGTAACAATACCAACGGAGCAGGGTTATCGCCGTGCTGTAATATGGCTTGAGTATGCCAAGCGATTTCATTTGCAGATTCTTTTACAAAGTATTCATCACCAAGTTCTTGCCAAACCTTTTCTACTTCAGCGAGTGAAAAATCATTCACTAACAATTCACTTGCAGCGAACTTGGTATCTTCAATCAGCATTTGATAATCAACTGGTCGACCTAGACCTGAACGAATCACATCACGTGCATAGGTATACAACTGGCGCATTAATGAAGCGCGCCATGTATTCCACAGTTTTGGATTTGTCGCATTGATATCTGCAACCGTAAGCGTGTATAGATAATCAAGATGCTCCATATCACCAACTTTTTCAGCGAATTCTTTCACTTCATCAGGGTCAGAAATATCTTTTTTCTGAGCAGTGAGTGACATCAGTAAGTGATTATTGATTAACCATGCAACGAGTTTACATTCACGTTCAGTAAATCCGTGTGTGCGACAGAATTCAATGGCATCCAAAGCACCGAGTTCACTGTGATCACCGCCACGACCCTTGGCAATATCATGGAAGATTGCAGCAAGATAAACAATGTCGTGACGTGAAATACGTTGGAACACTGAACTCACGACAGGAAACTCTTTCGCAAATTCAGGCTCTTTAAAACGACTTAGGTTGCGTAGCAATAATAAAGTGTGAGCATCGACTGTATAAATATGGAAAAGATCATATTGCATCAGTCCAGTAATTTGACCGAAAGCCGGGATGTAATTACCTAATACGCCATAACGTTTCATCGCGACCATAGTGTCATATAAATCGGGTGAACGAATAATCGACATAAAGAGTGCTTGATGATCAGGATTATCGCGGAAGCGTTGATCGATTCGTTTAGCTGCGAGCACAAGTAGTCGTAATGTACGCGCACGAATCCCTTTTATTTCAGGACGATTGGCGAGTAAATAGAATAACTCTAATATTGCACTTGGCTCTTCAGAGAAAACTTTGTGGTGCTGTACTGCAAGTTTGCCATCTACGATTTTGAAACGTTCATTGATGTCTTCGATTTGACGTTCATAGTCTGGTAATCGAGGGGTAATCACTGACTCGTTAAAATATGCTAAAAGCATTTCGTTCAGTGTTGAAACTTGCTGTGCTGTTCGATAGTAACGTTTCATGAATTGTTCAACGCCATAATTGGCAGGTTGACCTTCTTCACGAACATAGCCGAATTTAGCAGCTATTTCTCTTTGATGATCGAATAAAAGTCTGTTTTCATCACGTTTAGCTAAACGATGTAAATGGCTACGAATTTCCCATAAGAAGCTCTCTGCTTCTTCTAAAACTGCAAGTTCAAATTCTGTAATAAAGCCTAAATGCACAAGATCATAAATACGATTTACACGAAAATGGCGTTTAGCAATCCAACCAATTTGATTGATGTCACGGATACCGCCAGGCGCATTTTTAATATCTGGTTCGAGATTGCTTTCAGTATTATTGTGTTGAGCATAACGCTTAGCTTGCTCTTCCATTTTCGCATCATAGAAGGTTTTATCCGTCCATGTCTGTGCAACAATTCGACGTGGCCATTTTGCTAAATTTTCATTGCCTGTGATCAAGCGTGCTTCAATCAAGGTAGTAGCGACTGTTAAATCATTTGATGCTTGATCAACACAGTTTTGAATCGTGCGTACACTGGTACCTGGTTTAAAATTACCAACATCCCACAAAGAGGAGATAAAAGAAGAAATCAGCTTTTCATGTTCTTCACTGATCTCATCCTCAGACAAGATCATAATATCTGTATCTGAATATGGCAGCATTTCGCGGCGACCATATCCACCTACAGCGAACAACCCTAAATTCGTTTGATCTAAACCTGCATGATTCCATAAAAAAATCAATGCTTCATCAATAGAGTTTGATCGAGCTTTAATAACTTCACGAATAGATTGCCCATTTTCATAACTCTCTTGTAATTGCTTTTCTACATCGGTTCGCCATTGGTTAATAGCTTTAATATCATGATGACTAGTGACATAGTTCAGCAATGGAGATGTATTGATCATGAAAATGGGTCTACTCAATTTAGGTTAAACGTTGGTTTGAACATTCACTTGATCTGCGGCTTGTTTTGCCAGTTCACGAGCCAAGTCTGTATTTTCAGCACGTGCCGTAGCAACACCCATACGGCGGCGTTTGAAACCTTCAGGCTTACCAAACAAACGCAAGTCAGTGTTCGGGTTTGCTAAAGCAAAATTCAAGCCAGAAAAGCTAAGATTTTTTGCATCAACACCCGCATAAATCACTGCACTAGCAGCAATACTATGGCGTTCAGTATTGACTGGTAATCCTAGAATCGCACGTGCATGAAGTTCAAATTCACTTTGGAACTGAGAAGCGAGGGTAACTAATCCAGTATCATGAGGACGAGGTGATACCTCACTGAACCAAACTTTATCGCCTTTAATAAATAACTCTACACCGAAAATACCACAACCACCCAAAGCAGTCGTAACTTTATTAGCAATTCGTTTTGCTTCTTGTAAAGCTGCAGCAGTCATTGCTTGAGGTTGCCAGCTTTCTACGTAATCACCAGCATCTTGGCGATGCCCAATTGGATCACAGTAATGTGTTTCAATCTCACCAGTTTGAGGGTTTTTCGCACGAACTGTAAGTAGGGTAATTTCGAAATCAAAATCAATTTGTGACTCAATGATCACAGTGCCTTGATTAACTCGACCACCTTGCATTGCATAATCCCAAGCTGCATCAACTTCCTCAAAGTTTTTTACTCGAGATTGACCTTTGCCAGATGATGACATAACAGGTTTTACAAAGTTTGGATAACCAATATCATCGCATGCAGCACGGAAGCTTTCCAAAGTACTCGCGAAACGATATGCAGAAGTTGGTAAACCAAGTTCTTCAGCAGCTAAACGGCGAATACCTTCACGATTCATCGTAAGGTTTACAGCTTTTGCTGATGGGATCACCGTTGCCGTTTGAGACTGTTCGATTTCGACGAGAACTTCAGTCGCAATTGCTTCAATTTCTGGGACGATTAGGTTAGGTTTGATTGTTTCAATCAGTTGTTTTAATTCGGTAGGATCAGCCATATTCAAAGTATATGAATAATGAGCAACTTGCATAGCAGGTGCATCGTCGTAACGATCAGCAGCATGAACTTCGACACCTAAACGTTGTAAAGATATAACAACTTCTTTACCTAGCTCTCCAGAACCTAACAGTAAAACCTTAAATGCAGAAGATTGAAGTGGAGTTCCAAGAGTGACGCTCATGCGCATAATCCTATCCTGAGTAATTTGTGTTTAAGCATAGCAGAACTTTTTGTTGAATTAAGCTCGCTAGGAACAAAAATACTAGGTTTTTGTTAGACAAATAATGGCTTTAAGTTTCTTTATCCAAGATGGAAAGACAACTATTTATATAAATTAAATGATTTTATTGTGTCTAAAACGATTAATGTCATAGCTGCATGATAATGTGTCAACAGCCGTTGAGAATTATGACTAAATTGACTAGCATAAAGACCAAATTTTTCATCGGCGAATTGATATGTTAAATGCAAGAGTTCATCTTTTAGCAGCACTGATGATTTGTCCTTTTTTAGCTGCATGTGGTAACTCAAACAGTGAAAGCGAGAAAAAGGTTGAAATCAAACCAGCTCCAAAATTAACGAATGACGCTACAACATATGCAAATGCTGCTTGGAAGTTAATTAATGAGATAGATGTACTTGTATATAACAAGCAAGTTACTGATATCGAAGAGAAGGTGAGAAAGCCTATCCGTCAGTTGAGTACAGATTGGCGTATTAATGTCAAAATGACTGATTCTGTGACGGAAGGGAAATATGCTTTATGTCGTAAAGCGCTCACAAGCCTAGATAGTTGGGCTAGAGATGTTAAAGACAATGCAAATAACTCAGGTCAGAAGCAATCAGATTATGAGCGCGATAAAGCCCAGTGTAAGGATGCAATTGACAATCCAGCATTAGGTAATACTTCACCGAAGTAAATTTAAATTTGCGCCTAAAGCGAGAATACGATTTTCGCTTTAGGTTTTATTTAGCTTCTATTTTTTTAATTTTTTATTTTCAGGTTCTTAGATTGCTAATTATTAGAAAAATAAATCATGGATATCAAACAAAGAATTTATTTTTTAATGATTCAGATTATTCACCGCAGCTAAATGTCTCAACCCATCTAAATTTATAACGATGATTTTTTTAAAGCCTAATTGAATGATTCCTTGTTTTTCGAAAGCATTCAATTCTTGATTTACAGTTTGCCTAGAGACTGTCAGCATATTGGCAAGTTGATCTTGTGAGATTTGAATATTTAGATCTTGAATGGATGAACGGTTACCGTAACCTTCTAATATAAATAATAAGCGTTGAGCAAGACGCTGACTGATCGTTTGCGTCTGAATTGCAATTTGCTCTAAAAAAACATAGCGAAGTTTTTGACTGGTCAGTAGGGCAAAGAAATACCAATAATAGGGATTTTTAGATAAAAACTCGTTCAGAGGTTGAGCTGGGATTTGAAGCACAACACTTTTTTTCAATGCAATAGCATCATGAGAGCGTGGTTGTTTGTCTATGAGAGAAATCTCGCCAAACCACATGATTGGTTCAGCGATAGCAGCAATTGCTTCATTACCGTTAACGTCTATGTAACCCAAACTAATTGAGCCATCGAGAACACCATACACACCATCAAATTGATCTTGAGCATTAAACACAGCGGCATTTTTTTCAATTATAGGACTTACGCACTATCATTTATAGATTCTCTGTGGTAGCAGATGGTTTTTATCGAGAATAAAGTCATCAATGAAGTCTTTGATGATTGGTCTAAATAATTTCTTCTGCCAA